>CAZETW010000049.1:0-22551 GCA_964515295.1 uncultured bacterium
TGTTCGGAAACAATTTTTAAAGGAGAAGGAGGAACCGGAAAAATCAAAACCGCAAAAAATACTATTGAGAGTCCTGAAAAAACACCCAGGTAAACAATCTTTAAAGGATGATTCCACTCCGAAAGAAAAATTAATAGAGCAATAACAGGAATAATTATAATCCCGGAAATAACAGCTGCCCTGTATTTTCTTTCAAAAACAGAAGTCACACTGAATGAAAATAATCCGAGGATTAATAAACTGATAATCAGGAATGTAATCATACTTATTATGACAGTCATAAGTACCCTTAATTATTTCAGTAAAAGTAGTGAGTAAAGACCTCAAAAATTTGGAACCCAATGGAGACTGTCGAAAAAGTCCTGAATATGTCATTGCGAGTGTTTTTTACGAAGCAACCCCCTACATTTATAACTTAACTGAAGGAGATTGCTTCGTCGCTTCGTTCCTCGCAAAGACGTAAAATGACTTTTTCGACAGTCTCCCGGGATCGTAAACCGAAACATTTTTAATAATTAAATAATCCTACATCTATTACTTTACGTACTCTGCGATATCTCTGTTTACTGTGCGTTTAAATTCAGTTTTAGACATACCCGGAATTAAGCTGTACAATATAAAATTTAAAACTAAATAAAACCATGTATAAACTGTTTAACCACCGGTTTGGAACATTTCTCCAACTCATCAAACGTGCCCTCAAAAACAATGTTACCCTCGCTGAGCATGGCTACCCTATTACCAATTTTTTGGGCACTTATGAGATCATGAGTTACTGCAATGGAGGTAATATCCAGTTTACACTGAGTTTCAACGATCAGATTATTTATGGAATGTGCCCTGATCGGATCCAGACCCGTGGTAGGTTCATCATAGAGAACTAATTGGGGATCCATAATCAAGGCTCGGGCTAACCCTACTCTTTTTTTCATTCCGCCGGAAAGCTCTGCCGGCTTTTTCTCTCCGATCCCGGATAATCCAACCAGATGCAGTTTCTCTTCAACTTTTTTTCTGATGAGATCATTAGATATATTTTCATGAAACTTCAGGGGGAGACCGATATTTTCCTCAACAGTCATAGAATCAAAAAGAGCAGCCCCTTGAAAAAGCATGCCCATCTTTTTCCTGGTTTCATATAATTCTGTTCGATTAAGCTTGGTAATATCTTCACCATCTATTGCAATTGAACCCTGTTCCGGTTTTATCAATCCTATAATTGACTTAAGCAATACTGTCTTGCCGCACCCACTCTCTCCAATTATGACCATTGTTTCTCCGGCAGGAATATGCAGATTCACGCCATTTAATACAATATTTTTCTCAAATTTTTTTACTATGTCAACTATATCAACCATATCAAAACAGTATTACTGCTAAAATATAATCTCCGATTAAAATAAATGCTGATGAATAGACAAAAGCTTTAATGGTGGAAAATCCTACCCCCTCTGCACCCCCGGTAGTGCGGAACCCAATAGAGCATCCGATCAATGCAGTGCCTCCTCCGAACACAAATGCTTTAATTAAACCGGATATTACATTATACACAATAAAATATCTTTGCACACTGTAGAAAAATGTATACGATGAAACGTCCAGCATGAGAAATCCCACTAAAAATGCTCCCAGATGAGCAACAAAATTAGAAAATATTACCAGAACAGGAAGCATAATCAATCCAGCAAAAAAACGTGGAGCTGCAAGAAATCTCACTGGTTCTATTGCCAATGTCTCCAAGGCATCGATCTGCTCTGTTACTTTCATAGTACCAAGTTCAGCAGCAATGGAGGCCCCAACCCTGCCTGCGATGACTAACCCGGTCAATACCGGAGATAATTCAATAAAAATGGCAGCGCTTGTAGCTCCTCCAAGTATATCAAGTGAGATCAATCCTAAGGAACGAAACTGATACGCTGCCTGCCAGGCGGACACCGCCCCTGTGAAAATACTCACAATAAAAACCAATGGAATCGATTGTACTCCCATTTTTAACATTTGTTCAAACAGGAGTCTTTTATCATAAAAAATATATTTACTGTTGTACAGGATGCGGAACAAAAGAAAGGTTACACTTCCTATTTCCCTGAAGAAGACAAGGATCCTACTTCCCAGATTATAAAATACATTTCCTGGATTCAAATATACATCCCCTTTTTATAAATATATTTTTCTATATTCTTCGGAACCAGATATTTAATGGATGTATGCTCTTTTATTCTTCGTCGGATATCAGAAGAGGATATCTCAATCACAGGGGAATCAATAAATGTTACACGCTGAATAAACCGCTGCTCTGCTTTGCTTACATCAATTCCGGGCCGTTTTAAAACCAGAACCCGTACTTCCCTGAGTAATGTACCCGGTTCTTTCCAGTTTTCAAGATCTAAAAGATTATCAGCACCTATTATTAAAAAATATTCAGCATCATCACCAGAATTCTGTTTGAAATGCCGAACAGTATCAATTGTATATGAAATCCCGCCTTTCCGGATCTCATACTCACTGATCTCAAAATATGGATTATCCTTCAGCGCCATTCTGAGCATTGCCAGTCTGTATTGATTTAGAGAAATTTTCTTATCTGTTTTATGGGGAGGAATTGCGGCAGGCAAAAAAATAATTTTATCTAATTTTTTGTTCTCCCGGATAAAATCAGCACAAATTAAATGTCCTAAATGAACAGGATCAAATGTTCCGCCAATTATTCCTACCTTCAATTTTACTATTCTCTTTCTGCTTATTTAATATTATCTGTTTTCCTCACTTCGTCATGCGCTTTAGAGGCCCATACTGTTTTTGAATAAGATGATTTGAGTTTATTATAATATTTCTGTGCTTCTTCAATATTATCCATTATTATATTACATTTTACAAGCCAATAAAGAGAATTGGGAACAAATTCTGAATCACTGTATTCCTCCACCACATCTTTATATGAAATGATTGCTGCCCTTAAATAATTCATTTTTCTGTACAGTTCGCCAGTTTTATATACCTTTTTTGCTAATTTGTTATGACAGTCCTGTAGTTTTTCTAAAACTTGTTTTCTCAGTTCTGAATCAGGATATTTTGCTAAAAAACTCTCAAATTGTGATATTGCCTTGTACGTATACTCCTGATCCAGAGCATAGCCGGGAGAAAGTTCATAATAACAAAGACCAACCTTATAATAAGCATCATCAATATAAGGGCTGTTCGGAAGACTTCTGATAAGTTTCTCATACTCTTCAATCGCCATAATAAATTTTTCTTCATAAAAATATGATTCAGCTAAATAATACTGCGCCTGATCCACAATAACATTTCCCGGATTACGAAGTACTATCATTCTGAATCCTTCCTGGGCAGCATAATATTTTTCTTTTTTAAAAAATTTCTTTGCAGCCTCCAGTTGCTGTTCCGGAGTAAGCTCGTCATAATTGATTTTCTTCCCTGTACAACCAAACACTGAACATACAATTACTATAATTACCACATTTGTTAATCTTCTCATAAATTCTCCTGTAACTAGATGATCATCATGTAAATTCTATTTTTTTAACGACTTATTTAACTCATTGTTCCTTTAAGATCAAAAATAAAAATTTAGATCCGTATAACACTGGATAGCATAAACCATCTATCTGTAGTTAATAATCCTTTTTCCCAAACAACAGCAGCATTTAATATAAATTCATCATATTGCAACTGTTTTTCCTCAGACAATAAAAATTTTTCATTTAACAGTCCTAATCCAAATGAAATTACTGTATTATTATTCTCTTTAAAAAAACCACCCTGTACTGATAAATGTTTCCATGGGATCAGATTAATCCCAATATGGGGTTCTCCGGTTGCATGCTTTTTGTTTTCACTTACATTTCTTATATCCAGAGCAATCTGAAAAAAATCCCAGGGAGAATAGGAAAACCCGACATTTAATGTCTCATCATCAAATCTGTCAAGTTCAAGCCTGTCCTGGCTGAACGTATTCGGTAAATCTATAAAACACACACCAAAACAAATCTTCTTCAACGTTTTGATCCAGATTCCATATCGATATCCAAATTTCATTACATTAGTATTATCAATTTCATGATAATAACCATCTCCTGCAATCCCAACTGATACTCGGGGAGCAAGTTCCAGTGAAACACATAATGAATATTTCCTGTTTATTGAATAATCAGACAGCTCTGTTACTTTTTTATTATTAAATCTGTTTATATTTGTTATGGTTTCATCGCCAATAAGCATTCCAACATTTATTTTTTTATAAAATATTCCAATACTATTAATTAATAATCCAAGCGGTATATCAAATGAATTAAATTTTTTATAATTACTGGTTATAACAGGAAGTGAAGACGGGTTCACAAAAAAATATAACTTATTACCATTTCTGTTTGGACGAAGAGAAAAAGAAGCAGGATTATAGCTCAGGGCAAATATATGATCTTTTATTGATGTATACGCTCCTCCCATGGCAATTGCTCTGGTGTTCAAACTGTTAGAAATAAAATAGTTATTTTCATAACAGAATGAAATACTGTATAACAGTAATACTATCAATAATGTATATCTAATTTTTCTTTTCATGATCCCCATTGACTGCCTTGATAAAGTTTTTTTCTTATGAAAATAACAATTAAAATGAAGAAATCAAAAAGAAGTATAAAATATATAAAATAATGTCCATGTATACTGAAAAAAGTTTTATTGTTATTTACATATATGGATTGTGTTAAAATGGTTCTTTCAGAAAGTTTTGTCTTCTTTATAATCCTGCCAAAAGGATCAATAAATTCAGAGATGCCTGTATTAGCACATCTGACAATCCAAACCCTGTTTTCTATAGCCCTTAACACTGCAATCCGTGCATGCTGATACGGTCCTGAGAAAGTACCAAACCATCCATCGTTAGTAATAATAACAATAAACTGTGCACCATTATGTACAAATCTGCGGTTCAGATAAGGAAAAACAGAATCATAACAAATTCCGGTAGAGAATTTGACCCAGGATGAATCTTTGTCATTCCTCATTTTAAATACAGTAGCTGAATCACCGGGAAAATAGTCGCCAATATTTAAATCGATCTTTGCCAGATTATAAAGAAATGGTAATTTATCAACCAGCGGCACTCTTTCAGAAAACGGGACTAAATGTATTTTATTATAGCTTTCTATTATATTTGTATCTGGTTTAAATAAAAATACACTGTTATACCTCCTGATTTCATCTGTATCTGTCTGCTCATAATCAATGGTCCCTGTAAGTATTGGTATAGTAATATTATTTACCAGATTAAACATAAAATTTCTATAATAATTATTAGTGCGTAAATAACAAGGTGCAGCTGTTTCCGGCCATACAATTAGATCGGGACTCATTTGTGCAGCCTTCAGGGTTAAATGCCGGTAAATATAAAAATTTTCATAAATAAATCCTGAGGTCCATTTCTTATAAGGATCAATATTACCCTGAATTAAAGATATCTTTACTTTTTCATTTCCGTTAAATTCTTTTCTGTTTATTAATAAATTATATAGTAATGGCAGCACGATTAAAATAATAATTAATGAAATAAATATAATTACTTTCTTTTTATGTCTTAAATTTTTTATTAATGAGAAAACTACAACATTGAAAAATACTATCCATAAGGAAATCCCATACATCCCGGTAACGGAAATGTATTGAATTAACATTGGGTAATGTGTCTGTGTGTTAGCCAGAGAATTCCAGGGAAACGCCATTGAGCCGACTGAAGCTAATAATTCTAATGACACCCAGATAAAAGGAGCAGTCCAGATAGCTGTATTCCCGATTTTTTCTAAGATCCATCCGTATAGTAATGCAAAAAAAGCAAAATAAAATGAAATCCAGATTATTGCTCCAATAACACCGATAATTGTTGCATGGCCGATCCAGAATATAGTACCTGCAGACCAGATAAGGCCTACAAGATAGCCTGCTCTGAATAATTCTTTTAAATTTTTACCTTCAGCAAAAAAGAAAAATGGCACTAGCGCAACTAAGGCAATAAAACCTGTATTAAACGGTGGAAAAGCAAATATCAGAGCAAAAGAAGTTAATAGAATGAATAGAATATCTTTAGATGTCAAATCATTCCTCTTCTGAAATATTTGAAGATTGTCTTAGATAATCAAGATAATTCATAAGTATCAGAACGGACGCTAATATATCTACCTTAGCTTTATCACGGCTTGGTTTTAAATTCATTTCGTGCATTAAACGATGAGCCTGAACAGAACTTAATCTTTCATCCCACAAAATTACTTCAATCTGAACCCGGTCTTTAAGTGTATTGATAAATTCACTAACTTTATTGGTAAATTCACTTTTTTCACCTTTTAACGTTAATGGATATCCCACAACAATATTCTGGATATCATATTCATCAACCAACTCAACAATTTTCTTTATTTTTTCTTCCTCTTTTAATCCTTCCAGAGCATATAAAGGTTGAGCAGTGATTTGTAAAGGATCACTAATTGAAATACCAATACGCTTTCGACCGTAATCCAGACCCAATATACGGCCTTTAATGTTCAAATTACTCCAATGGTTGTTTCAATACTTCTTTTAACAACTTGCCTGCCTTGAAATGAGTTTTACGTCTGGCAGGCACATAAATTATTTCACCTGTTTTCGGATTTCTTGCTTTAGGTTTTGGCTTGGTTTTTTTAACCTCAAAAACACCAAAATCACGAATTTCAATTCTCACTTCCGGATCAGCTTCTTCCATAAATTTCCTTAATGTTGTAAAAACACCATCAACAATTTTCTCAGTAACATAAATCCGTTCATCGACCAACTCAGCAGTCCTCTTTGCTACATCTTTTTTTGTAATGGTTAACATTTTACTCATCAGCAACTCCTTTGTTTTAGTTAATTTGAATATTTTTCATTTAGAGATTCTTTTAAGCCGCTTACTCTCTTGACTGACAAAACTCCTTTTATATTGAGAAAATTCTTAATAACACTTGAGACATGAGCAACATCTTTCACCTCAATAATTAAATATGCTTTTATTATTGCATTTTGTGTTCCCATATCAATATCAAGAAGGTTTGAATTTAAATTTGCCAGAGTATCAGCAATATTTCTGATGAAATCTTTACGATACTGTGATATTACTTCAATTCTCACAAGATAGGATTCATCTCCGGAAATATCCCAGGTGACTTCAATACTTCGGCCGGGAATTTCTCCAAGTTTTAATGCATTATCACAACTACGCCGATGAACAATAATCCCTCTTCCTTTAGAGATAAATCCGACAATTGAATCACCCGGTACAGGATGACAGCAACAGGCAAAAGAGACAAGTAAATGATCCATTCCCTGTACCCGTATTCCTTTCTGACTGTCCTTTTTGATCTTTTTTATCTTTTTACCTAAAGAGGGTAATGAGGTTGGTATTTTTTCAGTAGCAAATTTCGGAGCCAGTACAGCTTCTACTTTATCAAGATTGATATTGCCATATCCTATTTCCTTATATATCTGTTCTATATATCTCCTGCCCAATTTTTTAGCAACTTTCCTCAGAAGTCCTGAACTGTATTGAAGATTTCTTTTCTTAACTATTTTCTTTAATATTTTTTTCCCTAATTCAATTGCTTCTTGATTTCGTGCTTTCTTAAACCATAATTTAATTTTACTTTTTGCTTTTGAAGTTTTAACAAACCTCAACCAATCCTGACTGGGATTTGTTTTCGGGGATGTAATTATCTCCACCGAATCTCCATTGTTTAGCTCAGAATTTAAAGGTACAATTCGGGAATTTA
Source organism: uncultured bacterium (assembly GCA_964515295.1). Taxonomy (GTDB): domain Bacteria; phylum Zhuqueibacterota; class QNDG01; order QNDG01; family CAYUAG01; genus CAYUAG01. The sequence continues at coordinate 7,794 of CAZETW010000049.1, forward strand.
CTTTAGCTCCAATACAATGATACCCTATATCAGTGTGTACTGAGAAAGCAAAATCAATTGGAGTAGAACCAATAGGTAATTTTAATAAATCACCTTTGGGTGTAAAAACAAAAATTTCTGAAATAAAAAGATCTGTTTTTAAAATTTCAAGATAATCTTCCGGATCAACTGTATCTTTATGCCAGTCAATTATCTCCCGCAGCCAGGAACTGTAGCGATCCAGTTCATCTTCTGTATTTTTTCTTTCTTTATATTTCCAATGAGCTGCAATACCAAATTCTGCGATCTTATGCATCTCTTCAGTACGCACCTGGATTTCCACCTTACTCCCTCTGGAATCTACAACAGTTGTATGTAAAGACTGATATCTATTTAATTTTGGTGTGGCTATATAATCTTTAAACCGCTCATGCACCGGAATAAATAACGTATGAACTAATCCTAAAGTAAAATAGCAGTCATCAATCTTTTTGGTAATAAGCCTTATTGCCAGGAGATCATAAATTTCCTCAAATGATTTATTTCTCTCCTTCATTTTTTTATAAATGGAATAAAAACTCTTTGCTCTTCCGTGAATTTCAGCTTCAATATTATTCTTTTTTAATCCTTTCCTGATCGGTCTGGAAATTTCATCAATATAAGCTTCTCTTTCTTCTCTTCTTTCTTTTATCTTTTTTTCCAAGGCGTTATATTCATCAGGGTTAAGTATTTTAAACGATAAATCTTCCAGTTCCCATTTTAACCGTGCTATTCCAAGACGATGAGCTAAAGGTGCATAAACGTCTAATGTTTCTAAAGCAATTCGTTCACTTTTTTGTTTCGGCAAATATTCAATGGTCCTCATATTATGCAGGCGATCAGCAAACTTGATCAGAATTACTCTCAGATCCTGACTCATGGAAAAAATCATTTTTCTGAAGTATTCTGCCTGCATCTCAATCTGGGTTTTTAACTTCAATCCGCTGATTTTGGTAACACCATTAACCAATAGACCGATTTCTTTACCAAATTCATTATTAATATCATCTATAGCAATCCCGGTATCTTCAACAATATCATGCAGTAATCCTGAGGAAATTGTAATAGGATCAAGTCTCATATCCACTAAAATTTTAGCTGTTTCAATACAATGAACAAAAAACGGAACACCTGAATCTCTGAATTGATCTTTATGAGCTTTTCTTGCATAATTAAATGCTTTGGTGATTAATCTTTTTTTAGGTTTTTTTGAATATTCCTCGACCCGTGAAATTATTGAATGTAATTCTTTATCATAATTAATTTGAGAATCAATGTACTTTTTATCTGATGATGAATCAGCTGTAAATTTATTGATTTTGTGAGATTGCATGTGTTTAGTATGTAACATCTAAAAACCCTAAAATGGTACATCTTCATCAAAAACCGGATTTTCAAAACAAGCCCATTTTTTCACAAAATTAAGATACACTGTTCCTACCGGTCCGTTTCGCTGTTTGCCGATAATTATTTCTGATTTACCTTCCAGAGATTTCCCTTCATCGTCCTCCTTTTTCCCATAAAATTCCGGCCTATAAATAAATAAAACAACATCAGCATCCTGTTCGATTGCACCTGACTCCCGTAAATCAGAAAGCATAGGTCTTTTTTCTCCGCCTCGAATTTCTACAGCTCTGGAAAGCTGTGAAAGTGCTACTACTGGAATATCAAGTTCTTTAGAAAGACCTTTTAAAGATCTGGAGATAACGGAAATTTCCTGCTGTCTGCTTTCCGCATTTCGGGGCCCCTGCATTAACTGAAGATAATCAATAAATATTATACCAATATTATGATCTTTTTTTAATCGGCGTGCTTTAGCTCTTAACTCCAATACAGTTGCTCCCGGAGTATCATCAATATAAATAGGTGCTTCTGTAATTGATCCTGCGACAGTACTTAATTTTTGCCACTCTTTTTCAGGAAGAGAACCTGTTCTTACTTTATGGGCATCTACCCGTGCTTCAGCACATAACATTCGTAAAGCAAGCTGGCGGTTAGACATTTCAAGACTAAAAACACCAACCGGAATCTTTGATTCTACAGCAGCATTCCTGGCAATATTAAGACAGAATGCTGTTTTACCCATGGATGGTCGGCCGGCAACAATTATCAGTTCACCATCCTGAAAACCAGAAGTAAGTTCGTCAAGTTTCTTGAATCCGGTGGGTATTCCTGTAACCACACCCTTTCTTTCATGAAAACTCTCTATGGTCTCAAAAGCTTCATGCATGATAGGTGATATATGTTGAAAATCTCTCTTCAGTCTGTTCTCTGATAAAGAAAAAATTTTCTGTTCTGAACGGTCTATTATATCATAAATGTCATCAGAAGAATCATAACATTCTCTCGCTATCTCAGCAGATTCTTCTATCAACCGGCGTAATAAAAATTTTTCAAGAACAATATGAGCATGATATTCAATATTTGCAGCACTGGGAATTGACTCAGTAAGCTCAGTGAGATAATAAGCACCGCCGATATCATCGATCTGTTTAACTCGTTTAAGTTCTTCGGTAAGGGTAATTAAATCAACAGGTTCATTCTTTTCATACAAATTTAAAGCTGAAGAAAATATTTTCTTATGAACTGTACGATAAAAACATTCAGGAGTGAGAAAATCAACAACTTTACCCAAAGAGGTATTATCAATCATTACCGAACCAAGGACAGCCATTTCGGCTTCAATAGATTGAGGTGGTACTCTGTCCAGTTCCGGATAATACTTTTTATCTTTTTTTGTGTTTACTTTCTCTTTTGCTGCCACTTTGACTTATCTCCAACTAGTTTGTCATACATATGTCGTAACTGTTGTACATCTTCCCAGACAATTTTTTTCTTTTTTTTCTTCTCAGTATCATTTTTTATTACAAGAGCAGCAGGATGATAGGTAACATACACATAAGAATTCCTGATTTTATAATAATTATTATTTCTGAGTTCCATCAGATTTTTTTGATTTTTCAGTAAAACATTGCCCACAGATTGTCCTAATAGCAAGATCATCTTTGGTGCAATAAGCTCTATTTGACTCAACAGAAAAGGAACACAACTATTTATTTCGTCTTTTACCGGTTTTCTTTCTAAAGGTAAATAACATTTTAACATACTGCATACATATACTTCATCGCGTTCAAATCCGATTGCTGCAAGTATTTTTGTTAACAGTTTAAATTTTTCATCTTTATGTTCTATGAGTTCAGGAGTATCAGAAATTATCATTAGATTTGACTCCGGGTTACCTGCTCCCATCACTTTATCAGAACTGTTGTGGGATAATCTGCACTTTCTGCACGATTGGATTACACTCTCCAATTCATATAAATCTTTCCACTGTGTATGATCAACAGATTTATCTTCTGTCAAAGATTTTCTTAAAAACAGTTCATCGCCGTATAATTTCTGCTGATGTAAATACGCAATAGTGTTCTGAATAATGTCCTGAGATTTCAATATAGAACCTATAAAAATTAAATTTATAAAAATGTGAAGTCAGTTCCTTTCAAACAATTACTAAAAATATAGATCTCAATATTCTGACTTCTTTTCCCCGACCACAGACCGTCTACCACTGACTACTCCACACTTGACTGCCTTTAGTCCGCGGTCTATTCTGACTTCTGATTACTGTCTACTGGCTTCTAAATGTCACCTTACTTAAGTTCTCAAGTTCTTACGTTCTGGCTTCTCCCTTCTCCTTTCCTCCCTTTTCCATTCTCCATTATACATTATTCATTAACAAAGTGTCTTTAGTCTTTAGTCTTTAGTCTTATTCCTTTTACCCTTTTCCTTTCTCCTACCAAGCAACTCCTCAATTTCATCCACTATTTTCTCTGCTGACTTCCATTTTGGCAAGATCGGTAATTCTGTTTTCTTCTTATCAGGAAAGAAAATAGTTATTTTATTGGTCTCTGTGCCGAAACATCCACCCTCTTCAAAAGGATTATTAAGACAAATTATATCTAAATTCTTTTGCTGTAACTTTTTAATACTATTTTCTTCTCCATTATCTGTTTCCAGAGAAAAACCAATTAAAATTCGCCCCCTTTTATCCGCTCCCAATCGGGATAAAATATCAACAGTCTTTTTTAATTTTAGATTAAAGACATCTGAATCTTTCTTGATTTTATGGTTATATGTTTTTTCAGGAGTATAATCTGATACTGCCGCAGCCATAATGACAGCATGTGCATCATCTGCTTCTTTTTTAACTGCAGAAGCCATCTCATCTGCAGTTTCTACTTCAATATAGGTAATATAATCGACAGGTGTCAGATGAGAAGGACCACTAATTAAACTAACATCCGCTCCTCTTAAAGCTGCTTCCTCAGCTAAAGCAAATCCCATTTTACCAGATGATCTATTAGTTATATATCGTACCGGATCAAAAAATTCTCTGGTAGCACCAGCAGTAACCACTATTTTCTTTTTTTTGAGTTTTGTATTGCCTAACAGAGCCCGGATAGTATAATTTACTAACAGATGATAATCAGCTAATCTACCCGGACCAGATAAACCGCTTGCAAGTTCCCCCTCCTCAGTAGAAAGAACAATATAACCGAATGACTCAAGCTTATGACAATTAGAAAGAAAAATTTTATTTTTAATCATTTGTGCATCCATTGCCGGAGCAAAAACTACCGGAGCTCTTGATGCCATGATCACAGTAGAAAGAAAATCATCTGCAATACCGGATGCTACTTTACCAATTATATTAGCAGTGGCAGGACAGATTAAAATCACATCTGCCCATTCAGCATAACGTATATGTCTGGTTTTAACAACTCTGTTTTCAGGGAACAATTCAGTTGCAACTTCATTTTTACTAAGAGTTTCAAAAGTCAACGGTGTGACAAATTTCTGAGCTGATTTTGTCATTATCACTTTAACTTCTGCACCTATTGACTGAAGCTCTCTGAGCACTGAACAAGCCTTATACACTGCTATACTTCCAGTAACTCCCAGAAGTATGTTTTTGTTTTCTAATCTTTTTTCCAATATGAATTATTCTTTTTTCTCTTCCTCATCAACATCTTCAACTGTTGCATAGGTATATTCAATATTACCGTTTACCATTTCTTTTATAGCTAATAACACTGGTTTCTTAAATTGTTTAATCGCTTCAATTCTCTCAGTATTATCTATCTGCTGTGTATTTTCGTCCTCTTCAACTTCCTCATCTTCTACAGAAGTTAATTCTGACTCAATTTTAATTTTTTGATCATCAGATATCTGTCTGGCCCTTTTAGTCATAATTGCAACAGCTTCATATATATTCGAAGTCTGTTTATATATATTTTCAAGTCTAATGTTCATTATTTAAGCTCTCCTTACATTATTATGTTTTCTTTATTATTGCTAAAGTCTCTTTTATCGTATTGTCTAACTTGTCATTTATGATTATATAGTCATAAGAATCAGCCTTTTTTAATTCTTCTTCAGCCCGTAACAGCCTTTTTTTCAATATTTCCTCATTTTCAGTCCCTCTGTTCCTCAGACGCTGTTCTAAAACTTTTAAAGAGGGAAGCCATAAAAATATTAATATTGACTCAGAAAATGAATTTTTTATATTAAGCCCCCCCTGAACATCAATATCCAGTATTACCTTCTTACCTCTGGACGTTTTATCTTCAATCTGTTGACGCAAGGTTCCGTAATAGTACCCGTGAACTTGTTCCCATTCAATAAATTCATTCTGTTCAATATATTTAAAAAAATCTTTTTCAGATAAAAAAAAATAATCCTTCCCATTTCGTTCATTTGCACGTGGCGGCCGAGTTGTTGCAGAGATTGAATAGGTTAAAACCGGTTCAATTTTTAAAATTTCATTAATTACTGTACTTTTCCCTCCTCCCGAAGGTGATGATATGACATATAATTTACCTTTTCCTTTGTGCATTTCTACTCCAGATTCTGCACCTGTTCTCTGATCTTTTCAATCTCTTCTTTCATGTTCACTACTATATGACTGATTTCAGAACTGGTGGCTTTCGAGCTGATTGTATTTACTTCCCTGTTCATTTCCTGTAATAAAAATATTAATTTTTTACCAACCACCTTCTCATTTTTAATTATATTTTTAAACTGTTTAAAATGACTTTTCATCCGTACACATTCTTCTGAAATATCAGCCTTTTTGGCCATTAAAACAATTTCTGTCTGTAATCTGTCCTCATTTATTTCTGTTTCTTTGATTAAATCACGGACACTTTCCCTAAAATTACTCATTTTTGTATCAAATTGAATTTTTGAAATCTTCTCAATCTGATCAAGATAATCAGTAAGCAGTTTAATACGTTTTAAAATATCCTTTGTTAAGTTATCTCCTTCTTCTTCTTTCATTAATAATAATTTTCCAAGAGCTATATGAAGTGTTTCCTCCACCTGATTCCATATTTTATCAGCGTCATTAGTAGGTTCGAGTGGTTCAAAAATTTCAGAAAAATTTAAAAAATGCTCCAGCTTTAATTCTTCATTGATCCCTGCATAATTTCGTAAATCATTTAATAAATTATAGGTTGCCTTTGCCATCTGACTGTTTACTCTTACCCCAAGTAAATTATCAGAATCACTGTTAATTGTTGTTGACATGTAAATTTTTCCCCGGGTGATTTTTTCGCGGATAATTTCTTTCACTTTATTCTCATAATATGACAATATTGAAGGAAGCTTGCAGGAAACTTCCAGATATCTGTTGTTAACAGATCTTAGTTCTATCCTCACCCGATAATCTTTATTTTTTTTCTCCCCAATACCCAATCCTGTCATGCTTACTGCCATTATTCCGCCTATAATAAATAATTCATAATTATAGATTTATATTTTACAAAAAATAATAATAATTGTCAATAAATATATTTATTCCTATGAGTTTTTTTTACATATTATTTAATTATTGTATTTCTTAACTAGCGTAATAGATAGGTCAGGGAAATACGGTGAGTGTTGCCCAGTTCAGTATGTCGTGAAAATCCATAATCAATTCTGAAATTCGACAATGTAATTCCTGAACCTGCTGTGAACAAACCTCTATCTGAACCGAGCCGGAAGGCTAATAACTTTTTAAATCTTATTTCCAAACCAGTATGTACATTTATACCTACCAGATTAATCTTAATTTGAGAAGACTCTCTGTTCTCAAAATTCATTCTTACATCAAAAACCGGTATAAACTGTAAAAACGAATATTTAAAACTATACGCACTGCCGATACGCAGGTGGGGAAGAATTAATTCTCTTCTTCCGGTATTCCAGGCTAAAACAGTGGAAGTACCATCTGAAATCAATAAGCCTAATCTCAGAGAATCCAGGGGTTTACACACAACTCCTATATCAAATCCTAATCCCCAGGCATCATAATCTCCAACTGTTTTATATAAAAATTTTATATTTCCACCATAATATACCTTTTCATTCTTTTTTCTGGCAAAAGAAAAAAAGAAGGCGGATTCACTGTCATTAACATATTTATAAGCATAAGGTATATTTCTGATTTCCCTTCCGTTATCATCGATTATAATCTCTCCCAGCTCCTGTGATGGATCTGTTAATTTTGTCAGAGGAATACCATCTATACCTAATCTGAAATATCCAATGCCTAATGATGTGTGTTCATTAACCCGGACTGCAATTCCCCCAAAATCCCAGTTCACTATTCCGGAAAATCTCTCAGCATGCATACCATGAAATTCTAATTTTTTTATATTTACAAGTCCGGCAGGATTCCAGTATATACTGGTCACATCCTCACTTAACGCTGTAAATGCTCCCCCCATGGCAAACGGTCTCGCACCTACTCCCTTTTCCAGAAAAGAACCGGCGTATTTCGTTAATGTTATTCCGCTAAATAGATCCGGAGAAAACAATAACAATACTGCAACAATTAAAAAACTAAATCTTCTCATCCCTGTACCTGTTAATTTTACAACTATAATAAACATAGATAATTAAACATATAAAATCAAGTTAATTCTTTCCTGCCATTCATTTTATGCATATACATTATACATACTGACCACAGACCACCGACCACTGACCGCCTCATCCTTTGCTGTCAGTCGTCCGCAGTCTGTGGTCCATTCTGGCTTCTGTACGCAAACTCTCTCAAGTTCTAAAGTTCTCAAGTTCTATAGTTCTTAATTTGATTCACCACGAAGAGAAAAAGAGAGAAAGGGAAACGGAAGACTGGGATAATGGAAAAATGGATAAATGAATCATTCATTCGTTAACTTTATTCAACATTCCAACATTCCAGGTCTTGTTTGATCGTGTCCTGCAATAGGTTTACAACTAAAACAACAGTTTTCCCCTTTTGCTTCCAGATCTTATTTATTTTTAAAATCTTCTTCTACCTCGCATATTTCTTACACACAATAATAATTAACAATCCTGTTATCCTGAGGAACGAAGTGATGAAGAAATTATCCTGAGCGACTGGATAGAGAAACTGTAAACTTTTTTTAGGACGACACCGCTTCTCCCGCCTCCTTTCTTCCCTATTCCATTCTCCATTATTCATTATACATTATTCATTAAAAAAGTGTCTTTTGTCCTGATACGTCAACCGCTCATCCGGATATTGTAGATAACCATCTTTTTGAGGAGCATCCATTTTGACTTCAGGGAAACGTGATTGTATGTTTTCAGCAAACCAGTAATCAAGTTCAGCATTTGATTCCGGGATTCTGCCCATTACTCTTTCCCAGACATTCCCGGGTTCCATACAAAAATAGATAAAAAGATCAGCATCCTTTGATTTTAAACAGCTGTACATCATTTTATACATTTCTATTCTCAAAGGACGAGGATAACGCATTTTCCCATCCACACCTGAAATCATTTCTTCATAAATAATCTGATGCTCAGGGAATCTTTTCTTCATTATTCTTTTCAAATCAGGAGGATAACGCAGACTCCCCAGACTTATCCAGGCTATCCTTTTAGAATCCACATAAGAAAAAAGCTGATCAATTACTTCTTTATATAGTTCTTTCCATCCGTTTACATATAATATCGGATCAAAATGAAACCCCAGTAAAAAACCTTTCTCCTGACATGTTCGGGCTGCAATAAATCGTTTCTGCAGAGAAGCTGATTTTGCTTCGTATTTACTTACCAGCTCCTGAGGATTTAATGACCAGGAAATGACAGTATTATTAACAGGATATTTAATAATATTCTCAATATTATCTGTTTTACTTTTGAATTCAATGAGAGTATTTTTTTTACTGCTAAAAAATTTTATAAAATCTGTAGTTACCTCAGACAGGTAATCCAGAGCAAGACTGTCAGTCAGTTCGCCGGTACCAATCCTGAAAAGCCTTTGTGGCTGTTTTTTCAATAGAGATTCAATCTCTCTGTAAATTAAATCAATATCTGTATACACAGTTAAAAAGGCTGAACTAAGATAGTTCTGTAAAATACAGTATGTACAATCTATGGGACATTGGGTTAACTGATTAATTATAAAGTACCGGCAGCATATATATGGATCCTCAGTTCCCGGGCATTGTTTTACTAAATCACCCTTCTGAGAGGTAACAAGAATTGTCTGCTTTCCCTCACTTATAGAACACCCTTGCAGCTCACTGACATTAATTACCTCATAGGGAGCAGAACTGTTCTTCAATATTCTCCTGGCCAGATCAGACTCTTTTACCATCTCATCAATTAATATTTTTTTTATAGTAAATTTCATCTTATACTATATCCAGCATTCGTCTGAAAATTTTCTTTACTTTTTTCCGGGAAAAAAAATCAACGATTGCTTCCGTCGCATGAACTGATTTTACATGAATATTCACTGTTACTCCTGGTCTCTCCAGAGAAGAATCCCAGGAAACATGCATAAACTCCGGAGTGTTCAATTCTTTTTGAAAGTGCTCAAGCTGATGGTTCCAGTCGCTGAGCTTGGAATATTTTCTGTTCTGAAGTCTCTGTGTTATCTCTTGTTTCTTCTGATTCTTTGACAGATTTTCATCTTTTAAGATAGAATCTACTTCTAAATCCTTAAAAATATCATCAATTGCCACAGATTCATTCCCTGAAATATCCTCTGCAAATGTCATCAGTTTTGCTAATTCAACACTCCTGATACCCAGCTCTTCAGCCAAATTGACAAAAAGTATATTTATTTCAGCAGTAAATGTTTGAAATGTTTCTGTTTGTTTTAAAGACATATCATATGCTTCAATATAATCCTGAACCTGTCTGGGAAGCTCTAATAATTTGACCATTTCTTTAACAACTTTTTTGGACGGAATATCAATTATTTTTAAATAATTTTTATTAGCTTCTTTCCAGCCAATCCCCAGTATATTGAAAATCTGAATTATCTTTGCTTTCTCAATTATATTTAAAGTATGGTAGGAAAGATGTTCCAAAACCAGATTGCGAAAAAAATCTGCGCTTTCCTTCTGTTTTACAATTATGGCAGGGATGGTTTTATGCCTGAGGGTTAAGGCACAATTAAATCGTTTAAAACCTGCCAGAATCTGATATTGTTTCCCCTTTGAAATAATATATATAGGATTAACAACTCCCAAATGTGATATTGATTCTTTTAATTCAGAAGAAAAGCCCGATGAGGTAAAACGCAAATCATTATTTCTTGATATTTTTTCTAAGCTGATTTCATGTATTTTCATTTTAAAAACCTTTTAAAATTCTAATGTACATAAATAATAACACTAATACTATATTTGGTTATTATCAGCATTCAACCTAAAAATACAATTAATTTTTTTAAGAAAGAATTATATCTTCCAAACTCTTTCTTTTCAGCATAGTCAATAAAGCAGTTAAATCATCTATTACCATATCAGCCAGATTCAAATCCTGGCTGGGAGTATGAGGACTTCTGAATCCTATACAATGCATTCCAGCAGAATGAGCTGCTTTTACCCCAGCAGCTGAATCTTCAATTACCAGACAATCTTCAGGTTGTACAGATAATTGACTGGCAGCTTTCAGAAAAATCTCTGGTGCAGGTTTTATATTGTTAACCTCAGATCCGCTTACTACTGCTTTAAACATATTTCTTATTTTAAACTTACTGATCACACTGTCTACCAGTTCAATATCTGAGCTTGAAGCTAACGCTAATACATAATCTCTATCTGAAAACCACTGAATTAACTGTAATGACCCTTCAATTGGTGTCACTTCATTGTTATATAGTTGCAACAAATTTTCTTTATGAACAGATAGAAGCTCTTGCATGTCCACATTTATTGAATACTTCTTAACTAAATTCTCAAGCAGTAACTTCGGTGACCGCCCCATAAACTCACGATAATCCTCTTCTGTAACCTGTACATTATAAGGTGCCATAGTTTTATTTTCTGCTTTGATGTGCAAGGGCTCACTGTCAGCAACCACCCCGTCCATATCGAATATTATTGCTTCAAACAAATTTAGCCTCCAGTTCTACAGCACTATATACTATACTTATTGGGGATAGATATTTTTCTGTTAATTATTAATGTAAGAGTGTGACTATATAAAAAATGAGTACCGGGAGCCGGAATCGAACCGGCACGTCCTATAAAGGACAAGGGATTTTAAGTCCCTGGCGTCTACCAGTTCCGCCATCCCGGTACAAATTTTTAAATGATAGCTGAGGCGGCGAGCGGATTCGAACCGCTGAATAGAGATTTTGCAGACCTCTGCCTTAGCCACTTGGCCACGCCGCCAAAAAAAGAGCGGGAAACGGGACTCGAACCCGCGACAATCACGTTGGCAACGTGAGGCTCTACCAACTGAGCTATTCCCGCTTTATTTCTCTCTTAATCTGTCTACTATGTCACTTCTCTTCTTACGTAAGGTTCTGTGCCTTTTTCTTGCCAGCTTGGTGAGAATGAATACCAGCAAAACCAAGAAAAGAATTAATAAAAATTTCACTACTAAATATAATAATTATCACTCTTTTGTCAAGTAAAAAAAATCTTTTTTATGTTAGTTAAAATAAAAAATATCTGCTCTTAATGCAAACTTTATTAAAAAATTTATGAAACTTTTTCATATGATATACGTACATTAATTATTATTGATAAAAATTTCTAAAACAGGAGAGAAAAATGCATTGTTTAAAAAAAATAATAAGGTTACTGTTTACTTTATTTATGCTTCTCTTTTATATATCCCTGAATTCCCAAACAATACCTTCAGAAGGGCTCCAGTCAATTACTCCAGATGAAATGAAGGAACATGTCTATTTCTTGGCTTCAGACGGAATGAAAGGCAGAGATACACCCAGTGCTGAGCTTGACAGCTGTGCTGACTATATCGCCTGTGAATTTAAATCATATGGTCTTACACCCCCGGATCAGAGTAAAGACTATTTCCAATATTTCAATACACTTAAAACTCACCTATCAGAACCTAATACGTTAATACTTTTTTCTCAGGGAGAGGAGGAGGAATATGATCTGAAAAACGATTTTTTACCACTTCATCTCACCGCAAATAAAAAAATTACCAATGCTGATATTGTTTTTGTCGGATATGGGATAACTGCTCCTGAACTGCAATATGATGATTACAAAAATCTTGATGTTAAGGGAAAAGCAGTCCTCATTTTTAAAGGAGAACCGCAACAAGACGACACTTCCAGTATCTTCAGCGGGATTAAAGAAACTGATCATGCAAAAGTCAGAATTAAAATTGAAAATGCCAGAGATCACGGTGCTGTAGGTGTAATTCTGGCAAATCATCCCACTTCCCCGTTTCGCCGTCCTCCCAATTACTGGCCCAGCCTGCTGAGACATTCATTGAAAGATGCAGTTCCTTTGACTCTGGAGGAGTCTATTGAAAATAAGATTGTATGTGTTAATATTGGCAAAGATCTTACTGAAAATATTTTTAAGAACAGTGGACAGGATTACAGGACCATCTTTAAAAATATAGATACTGACCTCCAGCCGCGATCATTTGCTATTAAAGGAAAGAAAATCACCATAGAAACCAATCTAAATGCTGATAAAACACCAACCCGGAATGTAGTCGGATACTTAGAGGGAAGTGATGATGAATTAAAAAAGGAACTTGTGGTTATCGGCGCACATTATGATCATGTCGGTACCATGAATGATACCATTGTATACAATGGCGCAGATGATAATGCCTCCGGCACAGCAGGTGTTCTGGAGGTCGCAGAAGCATTTGGTTCCTGTACAACCAGACCGAAACGTTCTCTTCTTTTCATTGCATTTGCAGGAGAAGAAAAGGGATTATTCGGTTCCCGATATTACGCTGATAATCCGCTCTTCCCAATTGAAAACACAGTTGCAATGCTGAATCTTGATATGATCAGCAGAAATGACTCCAATGAAGTCGCCATTATCGGCTCCGGCACTAGTCCGGATTTAAAAGAAATCAATGAAAAGGTTAATGAGAATATAAAATTAAACCTTGCTTATGATCAGGATGTGTACTTCAGGAACAGTGACCATTACTCTTTTTACAGTAAAGATATTCCAGTGCTTTTCTACAACACAAAAGATACTCCTGATCTTCACCGCCCTACGGATGATCCCGAGAAAATCATCCCTGAAAAAATGGCAAAAATCGGAAAATTAATTTTTTCAACTGCCTGGGTGGTGGCAAACAAAGCTGAAAGACCAAATTTTTCAGTAATAAAATAACATATCTATATTTACTTCATATAATCTTTCTACATATCATCTCTAATATAAGCTTCTAATTTACAACCCCGGTTGTCTGAAAGACCCCGGGGTTTTTCTTTTCAATTAAAAGGCTTAATTCATTTTACATTATACATTATTAATTATTAATTATCCGCCTCTCTCCCCTGACTTCTGGTCTCTGGCTTCTGATCTCTGCACGACAACTTTCTCAAGTTCTAACGCTCTCACGTTCTAAAGTTCTTGCATCTTGATTCTTTAGTCTTTAATCTTTGGTCTTTAGTTTTTAACTTTTTCCATTCTCCATTTTCCTGTGTTTCTTCATGATTCCAATATTCCATCATTCCAGTATTCCTGTATCATTGTCAATAGTCTTTCTAGCAAAGTAAATCTCTCTGTATTCAATCCTTGTGTATCTGCGGCTTTAAATTCTTCTTAACAGCATCAGGCACTGTTCTGATTTCTTTTTTCTGATAATCATAACAGACCATACCGTTTTCCACCAGGGCAATTACTATCCCGTCTTTTTTACGGGTTACACGGTAAAAAATACGGAATCCGCTTCTCGTCACCTCATCAGCAATGATTTCAAACTGCAGCACATCTCCGGCATAGGCTTCCGCTTTATAAACAATAGCAGTGTCTCCCATAATCAAGGAAACTCCTCCGCAGTCCATCTCAGAATATCCATAGCTGGCAAGAAATTCCACCCGGGCTTCATGTATTAAGGAAAGCAAGGCATCATTTCCCAGATGTCCGCCATAATTCAGATCTGTTATCCGGACAAGGATTTCAGTGGTGAATGAATAATTTTCTTTAGGGAAAAGTTTAACTCGAGGCATTACATACTCACTTTTAAGATGTAATATTATTGAAAGTGGGCGATACTGGATTTGAACCAGTGACCTCTGGTATGTGAGACCAGCACTCTAACCACCTGAGCTAATCGCCCCCTTTAGCGTATATAAAAATGTATAAAAAATACTAAAATAAATCAACATTTAAAAATTATTTAGCCACTGATATTCACGGATCTGCACGGATTTATATAATTTTTTATTCTGTGTTTAATCCTTGTTAATTTGTGGCTAAAGTCGATA
>CAZETW010000050.1:0-20617 GCA_964515295.1 uncultured bacterium
CTAGTTCTGCTGGGAAAGGAGCCCCAGCAGAACACGGTAAACTTGGACACAAAAGAAAAAGAACTCTTGTTTTATTTGTAAACCTATTTCAGGACAAGACCGAGCTAAAAAATCCTGTTAATCTTGTCAAAAACTAAGTGAGAAAAATAGTAAAAATACGCCTTACCCGCAATGCGAATATCCGCATGATCTGCAGAACATGCAACCGCCTTCAGTCTCCATGGGGCTGCCGCAGTCCGGACATTCCAAACCAGTCATCTCTACAGGATTATCTTCTGACACCTGCAGCTGCTCATGATCTTTTTCAGCAGTTTTCTTCTTTACCTCCGGATTCTCTCCAAATTCTTTCCGCAGGATCTGACCAATACCATCCGGCACCGATTTTATCAAACTTCCTTCATTCCATACCGGACGGGAGCCGGTAATACCCATTAAGGTGTTGCTGATATCATCAACTTTTACATTGTTCTGCAAAGCAATAGAGATCAATCTTCCAATAGCTTCGGAAAGAGCAGCAGTATCGCCACCACTCTTGCCGATATTTGCGAATACCTCCACAGGAGAATAATTGTCATTAGTATTTATAGTCACATACAAAGATCCCTGACCTGTGTTTAATTTAGAAGTAAATCCTGAAAGTTTGGAAGCTCTTCCCTTTTGTATGGATTTCTTCTTTGCTTCTGAAATTCCTTTATTTAATACCTGTTTGGTACGACTGCCGTCCCGGTATATTGTTACTCCTTTACAATTAAGATCATGTGCCAGCTTGTAGACCCGGGAAACATCATCAATTGATGCACTGTTAGGGAAATTCACTGTTTTTGAAACTGCATTATCTGTATATTCCTGAAATGCTGCCTGCATCCTGATATGCCACTCAGGCCGTATGTCATGAGAAGTGACAAAGATATTTTTCTGATTTTCGGGAATTCCATCAATATTCTTCAGAGTTCCCTCCTTAGCAACCTTCTTTTCAATATTTACTGAATAAAGCCCTTTCTTTTTTAATGTTTCCAGAAACAGAGGATGTACTTCCGGCAGTTTATCATCATCCAGAACATTTCTGACAAAGGAAAGAGCAAATAGAGGTTCAATACCACTTGAACATCCGGCAATGATACTGATGGTCCCGGTAGGAGCAATAGTGGTTCTGGTGGCATTTCTTATCCTTTCTTCACCGTTCATTTCATACTTACTGCCGGAAAAAGCAGGAAAAGCTCCTCTTTTCTGTGCAAGTTCCACAGATTTCTTTCTGGCTTCTTTATTTATAAACTTCATGATTTTCTGGGCTGTCTGAAATGCTTCTTTGGAGTTATACGGTATTTCAAGTTTTATCAACAGATCAGCAAATCCCATTACTCCCAGACCGATTTTTCTGGTTTTCTTGGTTTGATCTTCAATCTTCTCCAGAGGATATCTATTCATATCAATAACATTGTCCAGAAAATGTACAGAATTTCTAACTGTTTCTTTCAGCTTATCATAATCAACAACATTACTTTCACCTCTTTCTGTTACCATCTGAGAAAGGTTAATTGAACCCAGATTACATGATTCAAAAGGAAGTAAAGGCTGTTCCCCGCACGGATTTGTAGATTCAATCTGTCCAAGGTGCGGTGTAGGATTATCTTTATTGATTCTATCAATAAAAATCACTCCGGGATCTCCATTTTTCCAGGCATGATAGACTATTTTATCAAACACTTCTTTTGCATTCAGAGATTTAATCACTTTCTTTGAATGAGGATTTATTAAGTCATAATCCTGACCGGCTTCCAGTGCATTCCAGAATTTATCAGTCAAGGCAACCGATATATTAAAATTATTCAGGCTGTCGTTATCCTCTTTACAGGTAATAAAAGATTCAATATCAGGATGGTCTACTCGGAGAATAGCCATATTGGCCCCTCTGCGTGTTCCCCCCTGTTTAACAGTCTCAGTTGCAGCATCAAAGACATGTAAGAATGAGATGGGACCGGAAGCTATACCATGGGTTGATTTTACAATATCATTACACGGCCGAATTTTTGAAAAAGAAAAACCGGTTCCCCCACCGGATTTATGAATCAAAGCTGTATTCTTGACAGCTTCAAATATTGAACTCATCGAATCCTCTACAGGAAGAACAAAACATGCAGAGAGCTGTCCCAGATCACGACCAGCATTCATTAGTGTTGGAGAATTGGGCATAAACTCTAAATTCGTCATCATTCGAAAAAACTTTTCTTCACTCTCTTTTACCTGGGCTTCAGGACCATAGAGTTTATCTGCAGAAGCTATAAATTTTGCCACTCTTCGGAAAAGCTGTACAGGGGTTTCAACAACATTCCCCTCTGTATCCTTTCTCAGATATCTCCTTTTCAGAACCGTAACAGCATTATCAGTTAATGGTATATTGATCGAATCATCATTTGTACTTGTTTCATGTATAATGTCAACTGGTGTTTCTTTCTCATCAGATTCTGAAGATTTTGCTACTGTAACTGCTTTTGATTTATTTCCATTCCCATCAATATTAAATAAATCATTTTTAAAGTTATCTTTCTTCATTTGATCTTCCTCTCCGATTTGAAATGTGGCAAATTTTTTAGATAATATAACATAAACAAACTAATGACAAATGTCAAGAAAAAAATACAATATATTGTATTTTTTTAAAAAAAAATTACTATATATTGTAAAAAAATTATTTTATTTTCTCTATAGAACTATTTAGTAAATTGTTTAATCTCTTGACTTTAAGTGGTAAGTTTATTAAATTATTTATTAAATAATGGAACTCGACTTTGTATAAAAAATCTTATGTTTTACAAAGTTAAAAGCCACTCTAGCTCAGCTGGTAGAGCAGCTCATTCGTAATGAGCAGGTCATCGGTTCAAATCCGATGGGTGGCTCAAAAAAAAGAAAGAAAAGAAGAATATGAATAAAAAAATTATTATAATTCTGTTATTTATTACTCCCACTCTTTTGTTCTCTCAGGGGACAGGTACGAAGGAAGCGTTTGACTTCCTGCGCATTGATCTGGGAAGCCGCCCTTTGGCAATGGGAGGTGCCTTTACTTCTGTTATAAGTGATTTATATGGAATGAAATATAATCCTGCCTCTTTAGTAGGGGTCAAAAATCACAGTGCCACCTGTACTTACTTAAATCAGATAGCAGATATTAAAACAGGATTTATAGGATTTAATAAAAATCTAAAGAAAAATGGTCATATCGGCTTTTCTTTATCTTATATCAATTATGGTGAGATGCGTAAAAGAGATATCGCAGGTAACGATTTAGGCAGCTTATATGCAGGTGATTTTTTAATCTCTTCAACATATGCTGCTTCATATCTTACTCATTTGCACTACGGAGTCTCATTAAAATATATCAACTCTCAAATTGATGATTATTCTGCTTCAGCTTTAGCTCTTGATATTGGTTTACTCTACACATTCCCTAAGCAGAATCTAAATATCGGTCTTAGTATACAGAACATAGGAAAATCTATTGATTCCTTTAATAAATCGGAAGAAATCCTGCCATCTTTAGTAAGATTTGGGATTTCTCAACATCTTGCCCATCTACCTTTATTAATCAGTTTCAACATGTACAGATTCTTTTATTCAGAAAGTAATATTTCTCTGGGGCTTTATTGGGCTCTGGGAGGAGAATTCACCATTACTGAGAATTTTTTCTTTCGCTGGGGATATAATTCACGAGGTCAGGAACAGAAAATGGGAGCGGCAAACGAAACGTTTGCCGGAGTATCCCTGGGTTTAGGGATAGCTTACGATAAATATCGATTTGATTATGGATTGAGTTCTTTCGGAAGTATCGGTAATGTAAACAGTCTTACCATTACAGCAGAATTATAATTATACTTTAAACTCTTTGGTTGATTTCTGAAGTTTCTTAACTCGGGAATCAACAACAGAAATTTCCTGAAAAGATCGTGAAATACCTTCGGCAATATGTCCTGTAGCCTCAGAAATCTGCTGAATAGAAGCATCTATACTGCGTATTAAATCAAGTTGTTTATCTATCCTTATTTTCATTTTGTCTGATGCATGATCAGTGTGTTCTACATCATCCAGAATTGATTTGAATGTACTGTCAATTTCCTTAAAGGATTCGATTTCTTCTGAAATTCTTGTACGCAGTTCAATCATAGAATTATAAAGAGTTTGAATATTCTTTCCAAAACTGTCGAGCATATCTGAAGTTTCATCATTAATATCTTTTGTATTCTGACTTAACTTTTTAATTTCCCGTGCAATAACTGAAAATCCTTCCCCCGCTTCCCCAGCGTGTATTGCCTCTATGGAAGCATTTAGAGAAAGTGTGGTTATCTGAGTATTAATTTCATTTATCTTAAAAACAGTGTCTTTTAACTGTGTTGATCTTTTATTCATATTCTCCATTTCACTGTAGATAGTTATAATAGCTTTTGAAATATTCTCCATTTGTTGAATTTTATTTTGTATTAATACCTCTCCCTGTGACACCGAATTATTAGATTCTTTGGAAAGATCTGCAACTCTGGCAGCTTCCTGATTGATCTCATTGATTGTAGCCAGCATTTGCGGCGAAATATTTGCAACTTCATTTGCTTGTTCTGACATCTGTTTAGCCTCTTCTGAGACATCGGCTGAGTGCTTATGAATTTCTGTTATACGGTCAGCAACATCTAAGGTATTCTGAATGACAGCTGTAAGCAGTTCTCGAATATGAGAAATAAACGTATTAAAATTACGAGCTGTTTTCCCTATAGCATCATCAGATTCAACCGGTAATTCTTTGGTTAGATCACTCCTTTCATTGGCGATCTCATCCAATCTGTTAGCCAGTCTGTTTAAAGGTTTGGTAATTGATGAAGTCTGTAAAAAAGTTATGACTGACAGAATAACCACAGCTATAAATATAATAATAATAGAAATGATTGTAATTCTGTTAATGGGAGACCGAATAACATCTTTAGGTACCATCAGCCCCAGTGTCCATTTAAATACAGAATTTGATGGTGTAACCTGTGTATGAAGAATGATATTTGCATCACCTTGCCACTTTACATCAGTTAATCCTTGCTTTCGAATTTTAATTGATCTATTCAACTGAGAAAAGTTAATGTTTTCTTTGGAAATACTGTCAACATAAGAAAGATTTTTAAAAAACAAATTATCTTTTCTTATACCGGGAAAATATATAATCCTGTTTTCGTCGTCAATTAAAAAAGCTTCACCTATACCACCATATTTAATATCTCTCACCAAATCTCCTATGGTATCAAAGGATATATCCATACCAGCAACTCCGAGAAGTTTCCCCTTATCACTATAAAGCGGAAGCTGTAACGCAGCTGTAAGAGTACTGTCTTGATAATCGATACCCTCCAAATCACAGTATAATTTATTCTTTTCTAAAGCAGTATTCCACCATGGACGGCTTTCCAGATCATAACCTTCTACTTCATAGCGTCCTTCATGATCAAAGTATTCGAGAGTATTAGCTGTTGCAAAAAATATGGATTTAACAGTCTGATCATTTTCGATGATCTGATTTATATATTCAATAATTTTATGGTACGTTATATCATATCGTAAGGGTTTCCTGTAACGGTCATATTGTGAATACCATTCCAGAAAAAATGGATTAGTTAAGAATGTATCAAGAACACGAATTTTTTCTGAAAAAAACAGCTCAATCGTATCTGCTTTTTCCTGTACCAATGCCAAAGCTTCAGCTTCAACTTTTTTTCTGGTTAAATCTCTTATATAATGGACAGTAATAAAAGAACCTATTAAGAGAACGATTGTCATAGTGATAATTATTGGAATTGAAATTTTTTTCTGTATATTAATATCCTTAGTTCTTTTTAACATCACCCATTCCTTTCATCCAATTTATATTTCATATTGCATTATTAATAACAGCAAAAATAACAAAATGCATTAAGAACTGAACTTGCAAGTATATATTTATTAAAAACGTAAAGTATCAAATATCATGCCGGTCTACTTCAATTCTTTAAAAGTAACAATAAATTGGAATAAAAAATATATGTAAAATAATTGTTAATAATCAGGTAATAATAGAAAAATCCTGAAAAGTAATTTTTCTTTACTTTTCAGGATTTCTGCTTGTAGATTACTGAGAGTATTTTCTACTGATAACTATTTTTTATAGCAATGAAAATGATACAGTAATTCCAGCCATAACAATTGCAACCATACTCATAAGTTTTATCAAAATATTTAAACTTGGTCCTGTGGTATCCTTAAAAGGATCACCCACAGTATCACCAACTACCGTTGCTTTATGTGCTTCTGAACCCTTGCCGCCAAAATTTCCTTCCTCAATATATTTTTTGGCATTATCCCAGGCACCTCCAGCGTTATTGAGCATGATAGCCAGAGTGAATCCTGCAGTCAAAGCTCCGGTCAGCAGGCCAATTACCCCAGCAACACCAAACAGTACACCCACAATCACGGGGACAAAGATTGCAAGTAGGGAAGGAAAAACCATCTCTTTTAAGGCTGCTTCAGTAGAGATGGAAACACATTGTTTATAATCCGGTTTTGTTTCTCCCTCCAAAATTCCTGGAATTTCTTGCAGCTGTCTGCGAATCTCTTCAATCATTTTACTGGCTGTTCGTCCGACTGCGCGCATTGTCATAGAACAAAAGAGAAAAGCCATCATGGCTCCGAGGAAAATCCCTCCCAACAGAATTGGATTATATAGATTTAACTGAAAAGCTTCAATTAAGTGGTTTACCTGAGCTGAACCAAGGGAAATTGCTTTGCCCGCTATCTCAGGTGCTTCATTTCCTATATAAAAAACTACATCTCCTACTTCTTTTATTCCTTCACTGCTGGCCCGGGTTAATTTTGTAATCCACAGTTTAACCTGACCAATGTAAGAAGTAAAAAGTGCCAGAGCAGTCAAGGCGGCAGAACCAATTGCAAATCCTTTTCCTGTAGCAGCGGTTGTGTTACCCAGAGCATCGAGGGCATCAGTTTTTTCCCGAACCTCCGGATCAAGATCAGCCATTTCAGCATTACCACCGGCATTGTCAGCAATAGGTCCGAAAGCATCTGTTGCCAAAGTAATTCCCAGAGTCGATAACATCCCAACTGCAGCGAAACCAATTCCATAAACTCCCATAGAGAAATTCTGAAATCCACCGGCGAAACCATAGGCTGTCAGAATACCGCCAACAATTACAACTACTGGCAACCAGCTGGAAAACATTCCCAGCGCTATGCCTTCTATAATTATAGATGCAGGACCGGTTTTGGCCTCTTTAGAAAGTCTTCTTGTCGGTTTGTATTTTGCGGAAGTAAAATATTCGGTCCCCTGACCGATAACAACACCTGCGATAAGCCCCGAAACAACAGAGCCAAAAATGCCCCAGGTGATAAAACTGGTTGATGCCATTATTGCAATGGCAATGAGAACAAGCAACGAGCTACTACCGGTTCCAACAAAAAGAGATTTTAATAACTGGTCCTGAGTTGCAGACTCTTTAGCTTTTACCAGGAATATTCCAATGATAGAACATAGAATACCCAGTCCGGCTACAATAAATGGCGCAACTACAGCGTTTATCTGAGAAAGACCGGCTACTGAGACCGGGATTGCTGCGCCCAGGGTGGCGGTAGCCAGAATCGATCCCATATAGGATTCAAATAGATCGGCACCCATTCCAGCAACATCACCAACATTATCTCCAACATTATCAGCAATGGTTCCCGGATTTCTGGGATTATCTTCGGAAATACCGGCTTCTACTTTTCCTGCAATGTCAGCACCAACATCAGCTGCTTTGGTATATATTCCACCACCAACACGGGCAAATAATGCCTGGGTGGAGGCACCAAAACCAAAAGTCAACATAATGGAAGTGATCTCTATTAATTTCTCTCGTTCTGTGGTTCCGGCGCGAATAACTTGGATGCCAAAAATATCCAGACCCTGGGCCATATTAGTTGCGGTGTAAAGGGCTTTATCTAAAAATATATACCAGGCAGAAATAAGTAGTAAACCGATACCCACAACCATAAGGCCCATAACTGCACCACTTCTGAAAGCAACTTTTAGGCCACTATTCAGAGATTCACGACAGCTATTAGCTGTTCTTGCTGAAGCATTGGTGGCAGTTTTCATTCCCAGATATCCGGCCAGGGCAGAACCCAGAGCACCAGTCAGAAATGTGACCGGAACAAAAAAATTTTGAATATTAAAAATTGCCAGAATTGCGAACAGAATCATGAGAACAAGAACAGTATAGGCTATTACACTGTACTGCCTTCTCAAATAGGCATCTGCTCCTTCCCGCACACTGGTTGCTATATCAATCATCTTATCGGTGCCTTCACTCTTTTTCATCATGTCCTTGAAAAATTTCAAGGCAAATAAAAGAGCAATGATGGCACTGATAGGTACAAACCAGAATAAATTATTGAGCATATTTTCCTCGATATTGTTTTTTAAACCAAGTTTCTAATGCGATCTTTAAAAATTACGTGTACAGCTGACAGTAATAGTGAAAAAGTAATTACTGTAACGGTAATTTTTAAAGAATAGCCACTAATTGCCACTCCCAGAGCAAGACCGGAAGCCGGAGGATGCTCAGTATCAAAAACAACCATAATAAAAATTGAAAGGCCTACTGCGATTGCATATATAAGCAGGGTCAATAATTCATACGGAACGGCGATCAGTGAACTAACTGAACCACAAAATAAACCAACAATATTACCGCCAATAACACCTCTGGGGTGAGCGGAAACACTCTTTGGAAGAGCAAATACCACAAAAGCAGTTGAACCCATGGATGCTACAATTATTACATTTTCCAAAGTGAGAATATAGAGAACAATAAATACAGTTATAGTTGCAAGCAAACACTGTAGTACATAATTCTTAGCATGTACTCTAAATTCTCTGATAATTTTTTTAAAGTATTTCTTCATTTTTTTTATAATAATAATGAAAAATTTATATTAATATAACACAAATGAAGTATAAATTCAATAATAAAAAATAAATTATTCTTTGATAGTTAAAACAAATTTTGTATAATTCATTTAAATATGAAATAATTAACCGATTAAAGAGTCTGGTGTATTGTGTTTATGATAAATAAAAAAATTATAAAATTTCTTATTTCGCTTATACTGTTATACTTTTCTATTGTATCTGGTCAGTCAACAAAACCAATCTCAGAAATTACTCTTCTGTTTATGGGAGATATCATGGGTCATGATACCCAGATTCATTCCGCATATGATACTGAATCAAACAGTTATAATTATAATTCCTGTTTTAAATATGTATATCCTCTCATTAATCAGGCTGATATTGCAATTGCAAATTTAGAGGTAACTCTGGGAGGAAAACCATATAAAGGATATCCTTCTTTTAGTTCTCCGAATGCCCTGGCTTATGCCTGTAAGAATGCAGGCATTGATGTTTTAATGATCGCAAATAATCATTGTTATGACAGAGGTAATCAGGGTTTTGAACGCACCATTAAAGTTCTTGATTCATTAAATATATACCATACAGGGACCTTTGTGGACCAAAAAGACAAAAAAACAAATTATCCACTGATTTTAGATAACAAGGGCATACGACTGGTATTTCTGAATTACACCTATGGAACGAACAGCATAGTGGTTCAGAAACCAAATGTAGTTAATTATATACAAAGAGATCTAATAAAACATGATATTGACATCGCACACAATAGGGGAGCTGATATAGTTATCATTTATTTTCATTGGGGTACGGAATATCAATCAAATCCAGACAGTAGTCAGATATCATTATATAAATTCTGTGTACTCCAAGGAGCAGATATGATAATTGGATCACATCCGCATGTAATACAGAGAATTGAATGGTATAAAAATAAACGTAAATTTAATCTGGTGGCTTATTCTTTGGGAAATTTCATTTCAAATCAGCGCCCCAGGAAAAGAGACGGTGGGTTAATGCTCAGCGTTACAGTAACCAAAAATAAGAACAAAACAAGAATAAAAGATGCTGGTTATTACTTAACCTGGGTGTATGCACCTGTCTTATATGGTAAAAAAGAATTTTATATTATGCCGGTTTCTCAATATGAAAAAAAAGCTGATTTTTTTATTAAATCAGCTTTTGAAAAAATGAAAATCTTTGCCGCTGATTCCAGAGAACTACTAAAACAACAAAATATAAATGTCAATGAGTATCTATACAATACTGACACCGACAAATGGATGCTTAAAAAAAATAAAGAATCCATTAATACAAAAAGATGACTTATCCACGATAAATATCTACTGATTTTGTATTTTTTTTAACTTCCGTTTTTCAATAAATTCCAGTATTAAAGCTATGATAAGAAAAAGTATGCCAAACAAGATAGCAACATCCTGAGCAACAGCAATCATAACTGTAAAGATTATCACTCCTGCACTGATTATCCCTGTCCTCCATACTGAAAAAAAATCTGTTTTAAACATAGCGGCAAATGCTTTAAATGACTCAATTACCTTTTTCCGATAGATAACTATCACTGACACCATTACTGTGAGCAGTATGATATCAGCCACACCACGAACAGGGAAGTTAAGTAATGCATGTGCTATTATAGGAGCAATAAGTGAGCGGGTTCGGTAAAGAATGTATCCCCATGCCAGTGCAGAAAACAAGGTTGAAAGTAAAAATCCGATTGTCCATACAGAAAGAGTAAGATAATATTGAGAATGTGAAAATGTAAAGAAAAAAGCTGTTATCAGGACAGCTGATGGAGCATCAAAATCTTCTCTTAATCGGGTTTGTACATATCCCCGATAAAAAAACTCTTCCAAGAAAGGGATAAGTAAGTAACTTCCCACTGCCATGAAAATCCAGAATTTAAAATCCCACTTCAGAGAATAGACAATTTCCTGAGTCATGGCCTTTTCACCCAGAGGAATAATAAATCGATCAATCACCTGGAGAAGCTTTCCAGGCAAACCCGCAACTGCAAAAAGAACCACACCTATCCAAACATTATGAAGAAATGGTCGATTTGCCGTTGTCCATCCATAATCAGAAAGCCTTCGGCGGCGGTACCACCATCCGATCAATAAAACCGGAATCATGATACCGCCGTATTGCAGCAGTAAAATCACCCCTAATGTATAAGAAATCTCTAACAAGTCAGCTTCCGGATTTGTTTTCAATACTTCAATGGGATTTACCACATCAATTTTCAAGAGGCTTATCAGAATAAAGGCGATGAGCTGTCCCACCATATAAATACCAAATACTTCCAGAACTGCGATCACACTATTCTTCCACTTTGAAGAATGGGTGTTCCCGGTTTTTTGTAATCTTTTCGACATTAACTTATCCTTTGATTCTCATTAATTGATATCTGAAGTCTTCATAGTCTTATTCAAATTCTTCATCAAAATCGTCAAAATCTTCAAGACTGTCTAACATTGAATTACTGAATCCAAGACCCATTCTGGCTATTTTCTCAATATCAATATATCCCACAATATTAGCAAAGGTAACTTCACGAAGAGGTTTGTAAGACATAATGAGAAGTCCCACCGGTCTGTCCTTTTCATATTTCATAGAGATTATAGTGCGTTCATCTCGGTCTTTAACCCGAATTAGCTGTTCCCATTTTTCCTTATCCAGTTTTGCCTGAATTTCATTTATAATCGATTCGATCTTTTTCGTTAACTCGCTGTTAATCTCAAAGGATTTGACTCTTATTGATAACAGTCCGTTCATCTCTCCTGACATTTTCTCGTCATCACCAAAAGACTTGAACATTCTCAGCATTGCAGGGCCAAGAGATATATCAGTTATTTCACCTGCAGATTCCGGTATTTTTATCTTTTCAAGATCAATATATCCCGGATGTTTTGTTATATCTATTTCCTGTGAATGCACATTAACCCATATAAAAAGTAGGGTTAACAGCATTGTGAAAATTTTAGTTTTCATAATTATTTACCTCCGATAATATTTATTGAATTTTTCAAACTTTCTTTGATTATTTTTGGAAACCTATCAAATAAAACATTATTTACAGCTTCTTTTCTGTTTTCATTAATGATATGTCCTATATAGGAAAGACTTAATTCTGCCTCTTTTTTTGCTTTTTGGATCTCCTCGGATGTATACATAATTTCTGCAGATTTCTTACTGGAATTATTTACATGAAAAAGCGGAACTACAATAACAACTGCCAGAATTATAGCAGCTAATCCGATAGTGACCGGTCGTATTTTATTTATAAATATCCAGTGGAAACATTTTTTCAGAATTGATTTCTCTGCATATTTATTATAGGTTTGACGTTCAATTCTGTTCACTACATTTTCAGGACAGATAAAAAGCGGCATATTATTCATTGTTTTTACAATCTTCAGTTCTTTATTATACTCTTTTCTGCAATCATCACAATTTTTTAGATGATCAGAAATAAACTTTTTTTGTTTATTGGGCAGAGTATCATTGATATACTCATCAAATAATTTACGAATACTGTCACACTGCAAATTCATATTGCCCTCCTTTTTTATCATAAAAATACTCAGACAGCAGTGTTTTTAAGGATTTGCGGGCACGGTGTAACATCACTTTCAAGGTGGACTCTTTAATTTCAAGAATATCACTGATCTCTTTAATCTTTTTGTCATAAAAATAATGGAGTATTAAAACATTTTTTTGTTTAACAGGCAATTTTTCAATAGATGACAGTATAATTTTCTGCTGTTCAGTCAGATGAAATTGCTTCTCCGGATTTAAAAAAATATTTTTATAATCTGTTATTTTCTTTAAGTCAATACTATTCATATCAAAAGCAGTCTGTTTAATTGTTTTTCTTTTACGTATTAAATCTATGCAACAGTTATGTGTAACTCTCATTGTCCAGGATTCTCTTTTTTGAGGATTAATATTATACCAATTTTCCCAGAGTTTTATAAAAACCTCCTGGGTTACATCTTCTGCATCTTCAAGACAATGCAACAAATACACTGCATAACTGAACACCTGGTCTTTATTCTTATTTAAAAATTTTTTGTATTTATCTTTTTTCATTTTTTTCTTCTTTCACTAATAAAGACGAAAGTTAACCAAAAAGGTTACATCTTTCAGCTAAAATTCCACACAGTATATTCGTTATCTTGGATAAGTACTTCTTTAGTTTCATCATTTTTTAACAAGGTCACCTTATCAACATTAATCAAAGGTTGTGTTTCAGGGATATATATCCTGTCTGTATGCTCAACTGTTTCCAGACTGGTAAAATCATCTACTCCTACAGCACCTCCAAAGTGATCACTTCTTCCAAATGCAATGTGAAGACCAAGTTTCTCATCAATTAAAATTTCATTAACCGGTTTTATACCGAAATCCTTAAGAATGCCAAATCCAATTTCAGCAATATTACTGTAAGCCGGTTCTTCTTTAATCTTTTTCCCCTCATTTTGAGATAGGAGTCCTGTACTTAACACATTGACAGCTTTATTCTCTTTGATCTGATACAATACCACCTCATTTGCAAACTGAACCGGAAGAATTCCTGAGGAAAGACTTTTTTCTTTTTTCTCTCCCTCGTAGGGCACAATATAGCTCTCACCACTGGGTAGATTTCCGGCTATTCCCGGTTCAGGGAATCTTCCACCTGAAGCATGTGCTTTGCGGTGTCTGAGATCAAAATGCACAGTATAAGGATCCTTATTTTTGACCATAAATTCTATATCAACAGCCTTACTTTCATCTAACTTCTTTTTGATTAAATTTACCCGAGTATTTATTTTATCATAATCAAGTTTCAAGGCCGGAAGCATTGAATTAGAAAATCCAGGCATAGTAGCTGCTCGGAAATGTTCGCGTTTAGCTCTTATCTTTAACGGTGCTGTAGCAGAAAATTCTGTTAAAGCAAAAATAATTTGATGATGTGAAAGCACCTGACAAAAGCTGTCCGACTCTCCATACTCTTCAATATTATCTGCATTCAGTTCTTCCGAATAATGTATAACACGATAGCAGTTATCAGGCAGGTCTGCATTATTACTATGAACATTTGGGTATGCTATTAAATTTATTTCTGATAATTCTAATGATGTTTTTACCTGGTTCAACCCTTTGTACCAATTATATCCTATAGATCTTCTCTCTCTCCATTTATCGTTATCTGTAAATTTTTTATCTGGAATATCAATCAAAATAGCAATCCTTTCATCTGAGGGACCTGGAGAGAACACACTCTTGACTAACGAAATTAGTTCACTGTTTGTTAATTTGTTCTGCATCTCTTTCCTTTCTAAATTTATTTATTACATATAATGCCAACCGAAACATCATAGCCGGTTTAATTATATCATTATCTGGTTTAAACTGTTTCCATTCTTTTAAACTTACATAATCACTGGGAACAAAAAAACCAGCTATTCTCTTTTTATGAAATTTAGCAATGGTAAATAAAGCAGAGGCTTCCATATCAACAGCTATACACCCTTTCCCCCTAACCTTTCTGATTTTTGACGGGGTTTCCCTGTATACCCCGTCCGTTGTCCAGACTTTCCCTTTACAAGACGAATATTTATATTCTTTCATGATTTTACTGATTAAAGACACAAGATGTCTGTCCGGATAGCTGTATCTTCCAGTGGCAGTATAATGAAAAGATGTTCCTTCATCTTTTAAAGCAGAGGTTGGAATAATAATGGTGTCTTTGCTGATGTCCTCTTTTAAAATACCGCATCTGCCAAAAAAAATAAAGATCTCACCTCCCAGAGAAATTGATTCTTCCAGTAAAGCTCCTGTGAGAGGTGCTCCTATACCGGGGAATTGAAAAGTGATCAATTGCCCTTCAGATTCAAAAGTATAATAAGGAAATAATTTATTTGTATATCCTGTAGAAATCCTGGAAAAATGATTCTTAATGTATGAATAAAGAAAAGGGAAAAATCCCAGAATAACATAGGGGGAAAAAGAAAAATCTTTTGATTTTTTTATGTGCTTAGTTATTCTTTGCGGTTTTAAAACAGGTTCTTCATTTATATCAGAAAAATCGGACTTTTGCATAATTAACTCTATCCATTCGAATTTATTACATAGATTATATATATTTTAATATAATGAATGCGAAGAAAACTCTAATCAAAGAAAATAAGAATAACTTTGCTCACTTTGAGACTAGAGCATCATTTTTTAGGAAAAAAGTAACAGCTTTGCGGAATTCCTCAAAGTCAATGACAGTATTTTTACAAGGGCCTTCCGGCCTTTTATTGGGAATACCGATGACAGGAATTTCATCTATGACATCTTTAATACCGCTCAGAAGATCTCTTTCACAAGCGACACCAATTATTGCTTTCGGTTTGGTTTTATATATAATCTCTCTTGCTTTCTCTCCTCCTCCAACTACAAATATAGGAATATTTAACTTCTCAGAATAAGCTGATATTTTTTTCAAAAGATCTTTTTTTAAACATCGAGGAAGCAGGATAAGGAGATTCTCCGAATTGACTTTTATCTTTGAAGCCTTGATTAAAGCATTGCTCACTTCCACAAAGGAATGCCCTAACAGATCAGCAGAAATACCAAGCTTGCTACCTAATTTAAAGACTAAGGGAACCAGAAAAGTCACAGAAAATTCTTTACCCCTGAATTTCATCAGTAAGTCTTTTTCAGTCATGATTGAAAAAACCATAATAAGAAACCACAGAGCAACAATAAACCATAAAATAAAAATCAACATACCAACAATCAAAGGTAAAGAAGGATTAAACTGCTCCAAGCGGGGATAGATCATATACCATAAAAAGAAACACAATGCGCCTCCGAATAATATCGATAATAAAAGCAAACCCATATAAATACGTTTACCGGCATGTGTAATCTTATCATTGTTTTCAACATTGCCGTCCCACTGTTTCCATTCATCACCTAATTTTCTATCGACAATTTTAAACATTTTCTTGTTCTTTCTGTTCATTCTACTACTCTAATTATTTTTAGTTCTCTTCTCAATTAAATTCTCAGCTTCCGAAAAAAAGTTATAAGATTCTTTTAATTGAGCATCCCGAAGAAGAGTGAGTTTATAACCTGCCTCATTTCCCCACTCTTGATTTATGATTGCTCTTTTTAAAAGAAATGTTATATCCTTCTTGTATTCAGTAATGTCTTTAACTGAATACTCAACATCTTTTTTTTCAATATAATTAAGAAAATCAGCAAAAAGTGTCTGAGAATCAACTTTTTTGAGATATTCTTCATGATCTGTTTTTAATACATTTATGTCTGATCCTATATACTTTTCTGCAAATGTAAAAAACAAACGTTCTTTGGAATAGTATAAATCTCTTACAATATCACTAATAGTATCTTCAGGAGTCTGAAGAAAAAAATCAGGTGTAATACCTCCTCCTCCTAAAATACCTCTTCCCAGAATCATGGTTTTATATTTGGGTCGGGTGGGATCTTTTTCCCAAACTTTCCTTAAGCTGTCATCAAGAACTTCTTTATAATATTCTTCTTGAGATTTATCATTGAAGGGACGCTGGATCAATCTGCCGGAAGGTGTGTAGTATCTTGCAGTAGTCATCAATAAGGCTGAGCCATCATCAAAAATATATTGATTTTGTACTAATCCTTTTCCAAAACTTGTTTCTCCAAGGATAAGGGCTCTGTCCCAATCCTGAAGACTTCCTGAAACAATCTCTGAAGCTGATGCAGAATGTCTGTTAATAAGTATTATTACAGGTATTTCAGTATATATATTTTTATCTGTTGAAAAAAACTGATGATAGGAATTCTTTATTCGACCTCTGGTATAAACAATTTTCCTTTCACCTTCAATAAATCTGTCTGCCACTCCAACTGCAGCTAATAAATAACCGCCTCCGTTATTTCTTAAATCCAGGATCAGTTTTTTCATACCTTTAGACAGCAGATACTGTAGCCCTTCTACCAATTCCACTTCAGTTGTTTTGGAAAATCTGACAATATACATATATCCAATATTTTCATTTAACATAAATATATACGGAATACTTTTTACATGTATGTCGTCTCTTTCTATTATGATCTCATGTGGCATTTTCCAGTAAGATCGTTCTATTTCCACTTTAACTCTTGTGCCCTTTGGACCCATTAATCTTTCCGGTACTTCTTCTCTTTTAATACCATATGCAGATTCATCATTTATAGTAACTATCCTGTCACCAGGTTTAATACCTGCTTTATCAGAAGGACCTCCCTCAAAAACAGATATAACCGTAATCTTTTTATCAATAACATCATAACTAATTCCAATCCCGGAATATCCCTGATAGTTTTTATTCCATTCATCAAACTGTTCTTTAGTCAGGTACTTTGTATGAGGATCAAGTTCAGTAACCATTCCCTGGACAGCATTTTCGATTAAATTATCATAGTATACCTTCTCTACATAATTATTGTTAATAGTATTTAATATCTCACTGAAAAGCTTAATCTTTACATATAGATTCCTTCCCGCTTTGTATATATGATTACTGGAAGCAGCTATAAATACAAATACTATAAAGATAATTAATATCGGAAATAAAAAATTTTTCTTGATCATCATAATAATTTAAGATTAATTAAATTTAATTTTAAATAATGAATTTATTTCTTCCACAAAGCTCTTTCTTCTCTGTTCAATTTTGTCAAATTTTTGTAAGCACTTCTGAAAATTGCTATAAATAAAAATAAACATACTAAGACTGCAATATAATCAGTCCAATAAGTAGTAAACCCGAAAAAAGTAATTCTTTTAAAGAAAATCAAGACTGTATTAACAATTATCATTAGTACTCGAAACTCAGTTGTTGATACTTTAAGATATGATATTTTGAATTGATTGACAGTGCTGGTTGCCAGATACGTATTAATGCAGGCAATAAAAAAAAGAGTCAATATTATCCATGCTAAAGGTCTTGTAATCAGATTTGAATATGCTAAACCAAAAATTACAATACTGATACCAAATGAATCAATCAGATGATCCAGATAGTATCCAAATTTAGGTCTCTGCTTTTTACGTACCCTTGCCAGTGTACCGTCAAGACTGTCACCAAGCCAGTTAATCACAAAGCCTATACTTGCTAAAATGAAAAAAACCCAATGTTCTTGAGCAAAATAATATGAAATCCCGCTGATTATCAAACCAAAAAGTCCGAAAAAGGTTAATATGTCCGGAGTTATCCATTTCGGAAGTCTGGGCGCCATCCATAACAGTGCTTTACGCTCCGGTCCAGCTAAAATGCTGGTCTGAATTCGACCGTCACTGAGTTTAGGTTCATTTGACTGATCCATTAATCCTCCGGTTAATCATAAAATTCATTAATATAATTTATAAGTTAATATTTTTTTTACCATAAACAAGTTATTTCTGATAAAGAAAATTTTAAAAATAAGGTAATTAAAATAGTATTGAATTATAAACCAGGAGATAAATTATTTTCTTCTGAATCCCTGAGTATAACGAGTATGGCATTATAGGGCACGATAAGATATGTTTTACCTTCAAATTTAATTTCAATTGCAGATTTACGCAAAAAAATAACATGATCACCAACTTTTGCTTCCATTGGCAAATATTGAATTTTCTGGTTATCCTGAGATGATTTCCAGGGCTCTTCACTGACATCCTGAGGAGGTGATAAAGGAATCCCGGGACCGGTTGCAATGACAGTTCCCTCCTGAGCAGATTCTTTATCAACTACAGTTTGAGGAAGATAAAGCCCGACTTTAGTACGTTCTTTACCACTTTCGGGAGCAATAAGTATGCGATCACCTACCACTATGAGTTTTTTATTTTGTTTGCTCATAATATCTATCTCGCTATTTTTTAATAAATATAGCAAGGATATAGTAACTTGTCAATAAATTTCTTATCAATCAGAATAAAACTGACTGAATAAAATCCGTTTAAATTATTAAGGAATAATATATTATAACAACTGCAATTATCAACACAAAATATATTTTTTACTTGACATGATACTATTAGATTATTATATTATGATATAGATAGACTTTTTGTAATATTTTAATATAAAAAGGACAGACAATGGAAAAACTGGAAGAATTGGAAAACAAATACGATGGAACTAAGGACCTAAAGTTAGGCACTGAAAAAAATCCCGCCACAATAAGAGTGCAAACCAAAACAAGAAAAAATGAACTTGCCAAAATTTTTAAAGAAAACGGATGGGCATATTCAATTGAGATCGACCGGAATAAACCGGAAGACATTAGTGATTTGAAAATATTACAGAACCGTCCCAAACCAAGGCACATCAAAGAAAAGGTCGGCCGCAATGACCCCTGTCCCTGCGGCAGTGGCAAAAAATATAAAAATTGCTGTGGCAAATAGAATAAAAAAACATATGTTTATCTTATTATGAAAGCAACATAATAACTTATTATGTTGCTTTCTTTTTATATTCCTGCACACTATATATTCAATCATACATTTATTAACATAAAAGGATCCTTCCCTGAACCAGAAATTTTTTCTTCGATAACTTTATCAGGATAACCGACAAGCTCCATGAACTCCCGGGATATTTCCAGAGCCTTTTCATGATCGTATTTTTTTTCTTTTTCTAAATTAATTTTCTTGATCTTTAAATTAAATATTTTTCACTCCCAATTGAAATGAAATTCGATCAATATTTAGAGACTTTTCTTTTGAGCCCACTACTAATCCTCAATTAATCCTCAATCTTTTTCAGCTGATCCCAGGGATGTTTTAGCGTAGGATCTTTTATTAATGCCTGTTCAAAGGCACGACGGCTTTTTTCAAGATATATATCCCCAATTTCAGCAGCTAATTCTCCATCTTCAGGATAGAGCGTGGATAATATGTTCAGCATCGAAAGAGCTGTATCCAGTTTATTCTGAGACACAAGATATCTGGCTGTTCCAGTAAGACTCTTACTTTCAGCTGCTTTAGTATGTAAGGTTTTCCTTTGTGAATCTTTGTACAGGTCTTCTGCATTCTGCTGATTGCCACGCACAGCCTGTATATGAGCTTGATAAACCAATGGTATAGCTGATTCCGGATATATTTTTTCTGCAATTTTTAATATTTTTTCTCCTTCTTCAGGGTTACTGTGAACTGCTTTATATAATGCCACCTCTGCTACTTCTTCTGTATAATCCGGATAAATTGATTTACCTTTAAAAAGATCTTGCAACTTTCTTATTGTCTTTATAAGATCCATACGGGAATCAATATGCAGGGATCGGGTATAACTGTTCCAGGTTTCATTCCAGTCTTCATTCCATTTATCCAGGTTATTTTCAAGGTAGGAAGGCAATGAAAATAGTCTCTGGGAATATTCCGGTAATGTACAGAGAGTCATATAATCTTTAAAAAATTTCAAAACTCCTTGTTTATGATATATGCCTAATTTTTCTTTTCCATAATGATCCTTCAGTACTTCAGTCATGTACGATCCTGCTTTTACAAAAGCCCTGTCAGCAGTCAAATGTCTGCCATTTTTTATTTTCTTAGAAGTAGATTTAAAATTGTGATAAAGAGAATCTTCCTGAAAAACATTATACAGATATGAAAAAGCTGCCTTAAGTGTATCT
>CAZETW010000051.1:0-8938 GCA_964515295.1 uncultured bacterium
TCAACAACAGTGAAGAACCTACTTTTGATAATACTATGATTGCTTTGGAAAAAAGCGGGTCTTTATTACGAAAAACCAGAAATGTATTTAATGTTCTGAACAGCTCCATGTCTGATAAGAAGATGCAGAAGATTGATAAAAAGATAACTCCTCTGTTATCAAACCACCGGGATGATATTTTGCTTAACGAGAAACTTTTTGAGAGAATAAAAATAATTTATGAGAACAGAAACAACCTGGATCTTTCCACTGAACAGAATACATTGGTAGAAGAATATTATAAAGATTTTGTCAGAGGAGGGGCTAACCTTAGTAATGAAAAAAAAGATGTGCTGCGGAAAATCAATGAAAAGCTCTCTGTTTTATCAGTGGAATTTGGAGAACATATCCTTAAAGAGAATAATAAATTTGAGTTGGTGATAGAGGATGAAAAAAATCTGGATGGTCTGCCCCAATCAATACGGGATGCAGCCAGTAATGCAGCTAAGGAACGGGGCTATGAGAATAAATGGGTTTTTACACTTCATAGATCGAGTATTACTCCTTTTCTTACCTATTCCACTAAACGTGATTTAAGAGAAAAGATTTTTAAAGGATATATAAACCGGGGCAATAATAATGATGAACTTGACAATAAAGATATTGTTTCTCAGATTGTAACTCTCCGGGTTAAAAGAGCTGATCTTTTGGGATACAAAACTCATGCTCATTATATCCTGGAAGAAAACATGGCAAAGAAACCTGACAATGTATTTAATCTTCTTGATAAGATCTGGAAGCCCGGACTTGAAAAAGCCAAACAAGAGGCAGAAGAACTGCAGCAAATAATTAATGAAGAAGGAAAAGATTTTGACCTTCAGCCCTGGGATTGGTGGTTCTATGCAGAAAAATTAAAACAGAAAAAGTATGCACTCAGTGATGAGCAGTTAAAACCTTATTTTGAATTAGAGAATGCCAGGAAAGGAATTTTTTACCTGGCAAATAAACTGTATGGAATTACTTTCATAGAGAGAGATGATCTGCCCACATATCATAAGGATGTAAAAGTATATGAAGTTGAAGAAGCAGATGGTACTCATATTGGTGTTTTTTACACCGATTATTTTTCCAGATCAACCAAAAGGGGCGGAGCCTGGATGAACAGTTTCCGGGAACAGTCCAATATAGAGGGAAACTGGGTAGGCCCTATTATTACTAATAATTTAAATCTTACAAAACCATCAGAGGGACAGCCGGCACTTTTAACTTTAGATCAGGTTAACACCATGTTTCATGAATTTGGTCACGGTCTGCATGGATTACTGTCCAACTGCACCTACAGAAAACTATCCGGTACTTCGGTTGCCAGAGATTTTGTGGAATTACCTTCTCAGATAATGGAACACTGGGTTACAGAACCTGAAATGCTTAAAGTGTATGCAAAACATTATGAAACTGGTGAAGTAATTCCATCAGATTTAGTAAATAAAATCAAAAAAGCAGGATTTTTTAATCAGGGATTTGCCACTGTGGAGTACCTGTCAGCTGCTTATCTTGATATGTTCTGGCATACTTTGACTGAACCGGAAGAGAAAGATGTGATGGCTTTTGAAAATAAAATGATGGATAAGATCGGATTGATTCCGGAGATTATAGTCAGATACAGAAGCCCGTATTTTGGTCATATATTTTCCGGCGGTTATTCTGCGGGATACTATAGTTATATATGGTCTGAAGTTCTTGACTGTGATGCTTTCCATGCTTTTAAGGAAGCATCGATTTTTGATAAAGAGACTGCTCTTTCTTTCCGGGAAAATATTCTTGAAAAAGGAGGATCCGAAGATCCTATGGTTTTATATAAAAGATTCAGAGGTTCTGAACCGGATGTGAAATATCTTTTGCAAAAAAGAGGATTGGAATAAATTTGAAATTTTGTTGTTCTTTAAAAATTGATTTATTTACAAAGGTATAAGAATTAATTTTTATTATGATCTGTAAAGAACGATAAGCATTGTAAATCTCAGTCATGTTTAGTGATTATTGATAAACATGACTGAGAATTTTTTTAAATTATTTCCAGTTTAATCAATTATGTAATTGTTACTATTTAAGTAAAATCATTTTTTTAGTAAAAACATGATTTTCAGCTGTGAGTTTATATACATATAATCCACTTGCAAGTTTATTTGCATCAAATGTAACAGTATGGGTACCTGGTTGTTTCTTTTCATCAATCAAGGTTTCTATTTCTCTTCCCAGAGAGTCAAATATTTTTAGTTTTATATGCTGTTCATAAGGAATAGTATAGCCAATAGAGGTTATAGCATTGAAAGGGTTGGGGTAATTTTGAGATAAGAAAAATTCTTCTGGTTTTTGAACTATTCTGTCATGATCTGGTATGTTGGTAGATAAAATATCACCTATAAAGACACCTCGGCCGTGAGTACCAACAGCTACTCGACCGTCTGATTCTCGTGAAGTTATATCAGCTGCTACTACATTCCCAATAAGATCACTACTCTCTTGTATCCAGATAGTATTTGTGCCATTGAGCTCTGTTGTTGAATACACTCCTGTACTGGTTCCTACCAGATAAATAGTGCCTGATTGGTTGGCAAGATTGTGGCTGAACGAAGTGAAGGACCTGGATTATTTGCGTCACCTTGTAAGTTACCTTCCACAGCTGTATAATGTACACCACTATCTTTTGAATGGTACAAGCCAATGATATTGTAATTTGAATGCACAACTAATATTTCATTGGCACTGTCAGGATGAACTGCAATGCTGTGTACATAAGCACCCTTAGGGATTGTTGATATGGAAATATCTACAGCACCGGTTGTGGCAGTATGGGCATTTTCAAGACGGAATAGTTTTGGTTTTAGATTGGCATAAAGCCCACCACTGGCTCCGTAATAGAGTAGATGAGCAGGATTATTCTGTGATACTGAAAGAGCTGTAATGGTGTAGCCGGAAGGGACAGAAAGACCTTTAAGTTCTGACCACCCTGAAGAAGTTCCATACGAATAATAAGGTATATAACTTAGAGAATCATTTCTCCATAAAGTATTACCAGCCGGATAATACATCACATCTTCGTCTGTGGGATCTACTACAAAAGGATTGATAAAAAGCTGATTACTTGCTGCTACAGGAGTAATAAGACTCTAATATCCCCATGATAATGGATATGGATCATTATACATATCATAAGCTAAGCGCCACATTCCTCCCTGCTGATAAGAGGTATAGGCAAAATTATCTCCAAAATAGGCAGTAGAGCCATCTCCTCCACTCATATCAGTAGAAAAGCTGGATTTTGTCCCGTCCCATCTGAAATATAGAGTACCATTATCCTGGGTGCCTCCCATAATGCGATCATCATGTACTTCATCAGGGATAGCTATGGTATAAAATTGGGTGGTTATATATCTGTTATTTTTATCTGTCCAGGAGAATAAAGATGATGAGGAGGAGGGTGAAGTAATATCAGAAGTATAACTGAGTCCTCCGTCATGTCCAAACCAGACTTTTTTAGGATCTAAGGGATTAAAATCAATGACATGAAGATCACAGTGCAGATTGGGGTACAGTTGTTGATTTCTATCCGGACAGTAACCGCCAATCCAGGTATGAAAACTGTCAGTAGGAGCGGTGGCAAAACTATCTTCAGATCTGTACAAAGAGGTACCGCCAATTAACACATAATTTTCATCATCTGGTTTTACTGCAATCACCATACAATAATTTTCAAAGGATTTAATAGCTCCGTAATTACTAAAATCGGGTAAATTGCCGGATCGGTCCTCTGATGCACCGAAAGATATTATAATTTTATGCAATCTCACATCTTCCCGGTCATTCGTTTTCAAGTTTCCGGTCCAGGTGATAACATAAGCTATATCAGGATTGGAGGGTGCAATGGCAATTACACTTCTTTGGTGAGTAGCTGGAAAAGTAGCTGGAGTAATGTTAGTCCAATTGAGGCCATCATTGGTTGATTTATATATACCTGGTGTTTTCTTTTTCTGTACATTTCCGGGATCCTGTGACAGTGCTGCCACTACTGTTTCATCAGAACCGACTACCACATCTGTAAAATAGTGTTCCCATGTATTACCAAGAACACGATTGAAAGAATTACCACTATTGTCAGATCGGTAAATACCATAAAAGTTGCTTGCAATAAATATACTGCCGGTTATGGGGCTGATTACAATTCTGGATACCTAGTCGAATTGACTATCTAATGAGGATGGATTACTGCTTGAATGTGGGATAAGAGCCCAGGTGTTGCCGTTATCAGTCGATTTATACAATCCTGATCCGTAATAAGGAGCAGTGCTGGCTGCATCAGAGGCGGAATTACCTCTGTACTCACCAGGGGGTTGCGTAATACCAATTATTTGTATACCCAGGGCGTGTATCCTGAGCCAGTGAGGTAACACTCAGGTGCTGATCAGGAGTGCTTTTTAACAGCCAGGTATTACCTCTCTGTCCACTGATTTCCAGATGCCTCCTAAGACTCCTCCCCCCTCCGGCAATGACTATGTTTGTGTCGATAACGTCTATCTTAAAAGCACGGGTTCTACCTCCTTTATCATCAGGTCCAACCTCAAACCAGTTAAATTGAATGGCCTTTGTTATTTTATTCAATATTTTTGATGTTTTTTGTAATGTGTGAGCATATGCAAGTTCTCGCTGCCGAATACCGGGTGGGATTTTATTTGTAGCTGGATCTCTGAGCATGGTCAAGAGGTATTCCCATCTGGCTTTTCTTGCTTCTATGGATTCTTTGGCAAAAGAGGTAATGGTGATTTTTTGGGGGAAGGGTAATTTTAAGTAGTGTTGTTTCTGAACAAAAAATATGATCAATAAAACAAGCAATACAGTTGATAATACACGTATCTATACAATTAATTTTGAATTTAATTTCTTCATAATGTGCCCCCTATAAATGTTTAATATATTTTTATTACCTGCCTGGAAGAAATTGAGTGTTTAAGTGACAAAGCTTGATCAAAACTCACATTCATTTTTAATATATTCTCTGGTTGAAGTGATTGAAATAAGGATGGATTACTTTCTTTAAAATTAATCTTGTTGATTGTAACCATAATTTCAGATCCTAAGGGTAATGGAGGTGTTGCTGCCCCATATTCATGAACTTTTGTAATGCGCATTGTACATGAAAAATATTCTTTTTCTTCTATACATGCTAGAATAGATACACTTACCTTAGCTGTACCGGGTGCTAATGGTTGTGAAGGTGATGGATGAATTATCTGTTTTGGGGGAGGAATCGGTTTATTTTTGTTTCTTTCAGTCAAGCCAGTATAATATACGTCCACATTGTTCACATTTTATGATACTATCATCTTTTCGGCCAGCCATTGAATACGATGTCGGTAATTTAGCAAAACAACCCAGACATACATTGTTTTTAACAGGTACAATAACATGTTTATAACGGGTTCTTAATTTTTTGTAGATTCGTAATATGGATGGTTTTATTTTTTTAGCCAGATCATTCAGAGCACTTTCCAGTTTTTCTTTTCCTCCAATTTGAAATCCCAATTCTCCTTTTTCCTGTTCGGAATCCCGGAGCATTAAATCAATGTCCTGATACATTACTAAAAGTTCTAATTGTGTTTTAGGCATATTTTACTTATTTTTTATAATTTTTATTAAAGAATTATAATCTTCAACTTTTAATAGAGCCTTATGCATTTTAGAATCTTTTACAATTTCTACAATTTTTCCTAATAAAGGTAAATACCTATTATTCTTATCCTGAGGTGGAGCTGCAATAAGAAAAAAAATATTCACATTTTTCTTGTCAATTGCATCAAATGGGATACCTTTTTTCGATAAACCATACACAATGTATATATCTGAAACAGTAAGAGTTCTGCAATGTGGAACAGCTACACCTTTTCCAATTCCGGTACTGCCTAGTGTCTCACGTTTAATTAATGTCTGATATAAAATTGATTCATTTTTAATTACATTTAATTTAATTAATGGATTAATCAACTCTTTTATCACATTATTTTTTGTTTTTGATTTCAATGAGGGGATAAATAATTCTTCACGGAAAAATCTTACGATGTTAATATTATCCATAAGGACTCCAATGATTTACTATAAATATGTATTCAGCTTTTTTTTCTTTAATTCTTCAACAATATCTTTAATATCTTCTGATTTATCTCTCTGACAAATAATTGTTGCACCATCACTTTGTACAATAATTACATCTTTTAACCCTAATACTGCAATCATTTCATCTGTTTCTATATAAGAATTTTTAACATCTTTAATTATTACTTTACCACTTACTGCATTTCCGTTGTTATTTTTTTTACTTATTTGATATACTTGCTCCCAGCTTCCCAGATCACTCCAGGGAAAGTTGCCTTTAACTACACAAACATTTTCCGCTTTTTCCATAATCCCATTATCAATAGATGTTGGTTTTAATTTAGGATAGATTTTATTTAGTTTTTTTTCAAAGTCTTTTTTTGTTATAAAAGATTTAATATCAATAAATGCTTTATATAAATCAGGAAGAAATTTTTTAACTGCTTGAAAATAAGTTTGTACTTTAAAAATAAAAATTCCACTGTTCCAGTAGAAATCCCCGCTGTTTATAAATCTCTGAGCAGTTTCTTCATCAGGTTTTTCAGCAAATGTACTGACTGTATAAACATCAATGTTATTTACGGATCCAATTCTTTTATTACTTTGAATATAACCATAACCAGTTGCAGGGCGGTCAGGTGTAATACCAATGGTAACAAAACAGTTTTTGTCTTTTGCCACTTTTACTCCAGCATTTATGGTTTGAGCAAAAATTTTTTCTTTATGGATAAGATGATCAGCTGGAGATACAATTATTATACTTTCAGGGTCTTTTAACTGGATAAATAATGCACCCAGCCCTATACAAGGTGCAGTATTTTTACCAACTGGTTCGAAGATTACATTATTTAAAGGAATATTATGAATATATCTTTTTATTTCTTTTTTTTGTAATTTATTGGTAACAATATAAATTTTATCAGGGGGGACGATTTTTTCAAAACGGGATATTGTATTTTCTATTAAGGATTTCTTTCCATAGATATTTAAAAATTGTTTCGCCTTTTTTTCTCTGCTTTTTGGCCAGAATCTGGTACCGGATCCGCCTGCCATTAATAAGCAATGTATCATATAAATTCCTTTTTTAAAACTATATTAAATGTAAAAAAAATTTTAATAAAAAAATGAAAGTAGATTAATATCAATGTTGGAAAGTTATTATTCATGTTAAATAAATTAAAAAAATTTGATAAAAAATGCAAGTTATTTATTTATTAGAAAGGCAATTATCGTTACATAAACTAAACAAATGATCAATACAATAAAGGTGTTATCATTTTTCTGTTTTAAATCTGAGTATCCTCTCGGTGAGGGTAAAGGGACAGGATCCCATTCCAGATTATATTTTTGGATTAATCCTTTTATATACAGAAGATGAATGCAGGGTATCCCCTTTGATGCTATTTCAAATAATACTCCTCTTTTGTTTTCTTCAGGAATATTGGTTGGTTGGATCAGGCCAGGTTCTAGCTTCAGGATCAATGAACTGGTTCCCAGGTTAGCTAAGCTTCCCCCACAATTGATAAAAGCACTTATTCCCTCAGGACCAGCCATTCTATTATAAATATACAGACGTTTTTTTACTGATTGTCTTAAATTATTTTCAAAGATAAAAGGTATATTGCTTTGCCGGATTTGGCTGGTAAGATTCTGCTTAACCTGCTTATTCATATTTTTACCAATATCCTCTTCACCTCCAAGAGATACAGCAGCTGGTTGATGAGAGAACACTTTTTTCTGGAATAAAAGTTCATAGATATGCAGTAAATTAAATTCAGGATTATTTGCCCCGTAAGATGATGCACCCATAGAAAGTATTGTTATAGGGATTGCTTCCATTGATTCAACTCCGCAGACCGAAGCTATCATCAAGGCGGGGAATGAAGCTGATGCACCAATAGCAACTCTGTCTCCTTTATGTACTCCGGCTTCTGATAGCAGGTGAACAATAAAACCGGCAAAATTTGGATTTGTTGTGGTTCTTTTAGCTTCCAGATGCCCCAGAGAAGTAGTCAGTTCAGTTTGATTCGTGCCTATCAATCCAGTTATATTAGGATCAATTTTTTTATTGATAAGTTTATTGTTTTCATTTAAATGATTTCTGATCACTGATATAGCTTCTGCCATTTTTTGAGAGGCAGTATAAGATTCTGCAGTAACAGGAAATTTATTTGATGGCAGAATATATATTAATAGAATGTATACAGCAATA
This sequence comes from uncultured bacterium, assembly GCA_964515295.1. Classification (GTDB taxonomy): domain Bacteria; phylum Zhuqueibacterota; class QNDG01; order QNDG01; family CAYUAG01; genus CAYUAG01. Next base: position 8,339 of record CAZETW010000051.1, read on the forward strand.
CTTACAGCAGCTGCATAAATGATCTTTTTTTTGAATTTGTAATTTTTTTTATAATTCATATATTTTCAGTAAGAAAGTATTATTCTTTATAATTTAATTTATTATAAAATATAAATAATCTATAATTATCTATTACTATATATTATTTTAAAATGGACCTTGAATTGCCGACTTGCTTCAGGTTCGATACACGAAATGCGGTCAGCTGTCTGCCGTCCGCGGTCTATTTTGGTTTCTGGCCTCTGATCACTGGCTTCTGAACTTTCTGCTATTTACTTACTTTTATATTCCTACATAAAAGCTGATTATTTTCCCTATAACAAAAAGCATAACAGTTACAGTTATCAGAGAACAAATAGTAACAAGAATACCCTGTCTTTCAAAATGATTGGCGATAAGTCCGGGTATCACCCATCCTATTACTCTGAATTCTACAGACTGGGGGAGCAAAACCGGAAATAATGTATACCAGATATAAACCCATATTCCTGCTGTCATCAGTATAAATACAAATCTCCGTTTACCAAATAAAATTACATAGCGGGAAAAAAATTTATAACATAAAGTAGCCAGAAAAGCAGTGATAATGGTACCGGCAAT
>CAZETW010000051.1:9038-11537 GCA_964515295.1 uncultured bacterium
TCCCAGTAATTAACGAGTTTTTCCCCGGTATCCTTAAAATTTCCAAATCCTAAGAGTACAGATTGATCTTTTAGGTGAGTACAGATTTGATCAGTTATTGTTTCAGGATTTTTTGAGGTAATAAGCATTGAATTTTTAAGTTTTCTCCTTACATATTTGGAATGTCCGCCTGAAATAAATAAAATGTTGAATATTTTATCCAGGTTTTTGTCCAAGAACTCTGTCCACTGGAGTGTCCGGTCTCCTCGATCTTTTCTTAAACAAATTAATCCATTAATTTTCTGATCTGCAGGTAATTTATTTTTTATTTTAGAAATTGTTTTCAGCGTGGATTCCGGATCATTTGCTCCAAAGCCGTTTATTAATAATAAATTCTTTTTGTTCTTTTGATACCTCCAGATCTTAAATGATCCAATATCTGAAGATACATTCATAATACCATTTTCGATAATATTTTTGTTTATATTAAGATACTTACAAACTACATAGATTATATCTAAATCTTCCGGGAAAACATGATGAGGTAATTTTTGAAAAGAGTTAAAAAGAGTTTTGGAAATATTTTTTTTTACCTCAATACATGTGCTCTGTTTGTCCTCGAGAGATTTCATAATTACTGACTTCTTTTCTTTTTCAGGAATAAATACGGTTGCTTTATCAGGAATATCAAGACAGAATACTCCGGCAATCTCTTCCTTTGTATCTCCCATTGCCTCGGTATGGTCTAAACGAATATTTGTAATAATAACAATATGAGGTTTTAGAATCTTCTGTGATTCAATAAAATGGTTTTCCGGATGTATACTCATTATTTCACTGACTACCACTTCAGCATTTTTCTTGTGGGCAATCTTTATGAGTTTTTTTTGCTCCAGGATAGATGGTAAACCCCGTCTTTTCAATACAGTTTCAGTTCCATCATTATAAATAATACATGGTTGTGAACCGGTAGTCTTAGCCACTACATTTTTCCCTTCTTCTCTGAATACTGAGGCTAATAGCCGAACTATACTGGTTTTTCCTCTTATTCCGGTTACGGTAATTCTTAAAGGAATAGAGGTTCTTCTTTTATTGAGCTGGATTGATTCGAAGAGTAAAAAGAAGATAAAAATACAAAAAAATAAAATCCAAATATAAAGCATTTATGAACTAATTATAGAAGATATTCTCTTGATCAGTTTTCTTTGGGTCCTGATAAAAGAACCCCACACCTTTATCAACCAATTGTTTATACCGTGGTACACCTTGGAGTATAATGGATTTATCAGGATTTCTGTTTGAAAACTGTTTAATTATTTCCTGAATGACAGAACAATGCTGACCAACCCGTTTTTTTATGGGCCATCCGGTTGAATCATAAGGGACGAATAATTTTTTTTGTTTGGCCAGACTGAGAAGAAAGGGGTCTTTGCCATCAAGTAATAAATCTTCTGTTTTTGGACCAGTCGGCTGATCCAAAAACGGAATGGGAGCTTCCAGTAAGAATGGTTTTGTATTCTCAGAAAAATCCCCAATTTCTCTGTGAGAAAGCCCTCTGAAATTTTTTGGTGAAGGCTCTACATGACTTTCAAACCCTTCCATTGCTTTAACAGTGAGAGCTACCATGGTTGCAATACGCATGGATTTTTCAGGAGCAACAATACAATTCGTTACCGGAAACATGGTTTCTGCACCATGAATATCTATAGCAACATCAACATTTTTTTGTCTCATCAATTCCATTGCTGCATAAGTGACTTGCTCCATACGAGGTCCGTCTGGTCTGCCGGGCCAGGTCCTGTTTGTATTTCTTACATCCAGATAGGAAAGAAGCTGGCGGTCTGGATAGTGGACATAAACATCTGGGTCAGGCCATTGATCAAGAGGAGCAGCATTTCTGTTTCCCATTCTGAATTTTTTTGTACCCCACTGGGTGGGAATTTCAAAAAATAGCGGATATCCGTCTCCTGGTTTTGTATTTCTGCTGCCGCTGTTGTTAAATTGGGGAATAATTATCAGGGTTCCTTTTTCAACCACACAGTTTTCAATAAAAATAAGAGCAGTAAGAATTGCCGCTGGTTCATTGGAATGGGTGTTGGCAATCAGTAATGTTGTACCGCCTTTTGCTTTACCTTCCAGATAAAATATTTTTGTATCTGCCACAGTTCCTTTCAGGCTCTTACAGTATTCACTTAACATTTCGATCCTCGTTATCCCTTTTCCGGCAACGATGGGGAGTTTATAATGGCGGTGATTATAAAACTGAATACCTGAAATTACCATTACAGCAATAGTCAGAATTGTCAGTATTATTTTTATGTAGTTAATTTTTGACATTTTTTACTCCTTGCTGAGTATTTTTAATATTAAATAATTCTTGTGCAGTCAAATAAGAAATCTCCTACGAAATACACTAAATATTTTAGTGAATCTATGTTTTATATTTAGTGCATTTAGTGTCTTTAGTGGGTTTTTAATATGACCTTATCATTTAATTTATTTTTAAAATGGTAAATCAAT
>CAZETW010000051.1:11637-20342 GCA_964515295.1 uncultured bacterium
GTGGGTTTTTAATATGACCTTATCATTTAATTTATTTTTAAAATGGTAAATCAATGTTATTTTTTTTCATTTTTAATTTTAATGTTCAAGGTTAAGTTTTTTTATTTATTTTATTTTATCTTATCCGGAATATCCTCAGTACCAGAGGAACCAGAACGATCAGGTATAAAATAATTTTTTGAATATCCTTTTTTTCCCGAATAAGATTCCATACCAGCATACTGACAGTAAAGATGGTGATCAGATAGTAGAGAATCATTATTATATTCATTGAATGCATCCTTTTTTTACTGTTCTAATCTAAAAAATGGAACAGGGAGTAGGGAAAATGGAAAATGATAAAAATAGTTTTATCCTTTATCTTTTATCCCTTCGCTTTGTTCAGGACAAGCTTTTATCTTTTGTATTTTGTCTTTTCCATACTTCATTCTCCATCTTCCATTTTATCAAACTACATGCTCCATTTAACTAAAAATGAAAGCTTTGCGCTGAATATGACCATTAGAATACCTACAATTGTTATCACGATCCAGGGCAGCCAGGTTTTTTTCAGGAAAGACCAATAGCTGTCTTTATAATCGGTCATCATAACAGTGAGTCTTCCAATAAGTGCAGTAGGAGGAAGTCCGTCTCCCAGAGGCCATAATAAACTTAATCCGGCAATGACCACAGTCGCATGCAGACCGATGGAATCCAGAAACCATACCAGAGGTATCCCGATGATTGCAGCTCCACCATAGGTTAGTATTCCTTCGGAAGCGGGAATTATGAAAATCAGTAAAATATATAAAAGAACTATGGGAGTGCTGATGACTGCATAAGAGATAAGACCCTTTACCCCGGTTACGGTCATTATTTGCTGTAGGGATCCGACAACTGCCATGGTGGCAAGAAGAGGTGTAAGTTTTTTTACAGTATCCCGTGAGAGTGTAAGTACATTTATTTTTTTAGGACTTACTATCAAAGCTATCGCAGAAGCAATCATAAATTCGAGAGGTAAGCCCAGTATCGGGATACTAAAGGGAATTATACGGGAAATAATTATGAGACCAAAAAAAACCAAAAATGGTACAGCAACTCTCCACCATCGCATTTTTTCAGGAATAGGAGGTAATTTTTTTAATATAGCTTCAATATCAACCTCTCCTTCTTGTTTTAATCCCAGTGTCAGCATGGTAAAAGTTCCCAGCAGGAGAACAGGTATCCCTAAGGTAAATTCAAAACCTACATAGGGAATAGCAGTGCCGGCAGATACGATCATGGCCCAGATATTAACCGGAGGAGCAGCAGCGCTGAGACCAGCAACGATAAATAAAATTGCAGCTGTCCTTCTTTTGGAAATTCCCAGATGTCCTAAGGTTAAAGCACAGGGTGTTCCAACTGTTAACACAGAAACACTACCGGCGCCTGTTAAAGCACCAGGGATAAGTATTACAATCATTACTAAAAGAAGAGCAATTATTCTTTTATTGTGAAAAAAAGTTATAATTCCACGAACAACAAAATTAACACTGCCTGCTTCTACCATCAGGTTAATAAATATAGTTGCTGTAACAAAGACGAGCATGATATCGAGATAAACAAAGGTGCCTTCTACCAGATGACGCGGTAACTGAATTAGAGGAGGAGTGGCAAAGAAAGCACCGGTAATTCCACCTGCGAGAGCAGCACATAATATACAGAGTTCAACGGATAGTTTTTTAAAGTTGGCAATAGTATACGCTGATGCCATTATAACTAAGATTACAGTAATTTGTAAAAACATATCTATTCCTAATTATTGATTTATTTTCTTAATCCTGATAGATTTTTACATCCAATCTCAGAATATCAAATAGAATCTGGATTATTCCACTGCGAACACTTTTTTCATTAATGATACAATATCAAGCGCATATTCAACTTCAGAAAAAGGTATTTCATTCTGTTCAGAAATATTAGTAAATCGATCATCTTTATTACTGTCTTTGACAATAATAATATAATCAGACTGGGGGGCAACAGTATCTATCATTTTTTCATTATCGCTTCCCTTTGCTCCACGTTTTGACTCTCCTCCTACATGAACTGCAATAATAAAAATATCATTTTTCTGACAGTATTCAATTATGTTTTCAAGTCTTTTGATCTCATCTTCTACAGTCAGACCGGAAGCACCCATACCTTTCAGACTTGCACCTATGGCAAAAACTATGGTTTTATAAGCAGTACCTTGTTCAAATTTTTCCAGATCATTGTTTATCTCAACATGAAATCCCTCACCTGATTCTCTGCCTCCCAGTCCCACTCCATCCTTTATCATTTCAACAGTAGGAACATCACAATAGTCATAGTTTACACCTGCCTGTTCCAGAATAACATTTAAAGTATTTATATCAGCACTTTGTCCTGCTGAGGTTGTAAGAACCGGCAGATCACATTCTGGTACCTCTTCCTGAGAAAATAATAATGATGAGAAAATAAATAAAATTACAATCATCAAAGAAACTGTTTTTTTCACTGGAATGTTCATTTTCTATCCTCCAAAATTAATCAAGTATCAAATTTTATTATTTTATTTTAAGGATTAATCTCCCACAGAATACACGAAATACACAAAATTTTTTATGTGTATTTCGTGTTTTTAGTAGGTTATACATAGATTTTTATTCTTCAACTGGCGTTAAATCATTGTATTTGATGAGTTCTTTCAGCCACCAGTCAGGATAGGTTAAAGCTTCTCTTTTTCTTTCTTTAATATTATAATACCATAAATGATTGAACTGAACCAGAAGTCTGTCCCCGAGCTCCCACCAGGCGTTAATAACTAATTTTGCATTATTATTACAGTAATCATTCAAATATTCAATTGCTTTAGCAGGATCCTTTTTATGAAGTTTCAAGGCCCGTTCATCAATATAAGTGGTTCTCTCTATAGCACTGTCTTCCCATTTTTCCTGAGCTTTCCTTACTTCTTTTATCGCATGAGAGTACACAACCTGGGTATGAAAATCGACATAATCAAATGCCCAGCGGGCAGAGTTTCTGTCAAAGTGCCAGTGATCTCCGATCTCAAAGGAGTGAGGAATCCTGTTCACCCCACTGTAGAAAGGCATAAGACACCCGGTATCCTGAGCACCAAACAATAACCATACTATTCCGCCAATGGGATCAGGCAGCCAGTCTCTGCACTGGGTGATAGTCACATATTCTGCCCGGTTAACATCGATGGCACGGCCAAGATTGTATTTTTTATCTTCTAATTTAAAACCATAGGGAAGACGATTAGGATTCTCAAAAGGACCGCCCTGTAATCCCCGGGCTGTATAATAGGGGGTTCCTTCGTAATTATCCCGCAGTATCTCTATAACATCAGATACAGAAAGTTTTTTATCAGGTTTGATGGAGAAGGGAAAATCCATATTTGGTTTTTCATCGCTGAAGTTTTTGGAAGGAGCTATTAGATCAAAAAATCTCCACATCCTACCATGATATCCATGAGTGCTTGCAGCACTTCCTTCGCTGGGAGAATAAGCCTTTTTCCAGCTGAACGGTTCACCACTGTCAGTATCCCAGTAACCATGGTCTATCGCATATGATTTAACATTTTCGGAAGCCATAAAATAATTTTTGTTATCCAGGTTAATTTCTCCGATCCTGGATTCATTGGGGCAGACACTTACATGATCATCCGGTACTCTCTGAGCACACCAGATTGCTCCCGGTTTGCCACTGTTAGGAGTCCATAAGGGACCAACCGGCATAATTTCGAAAACCCACACTTCATCCGGATCTGCTAATGCCAGCATTTCTCCGGTATCAGTATGTCCATACCCATATTTTTCAGCTAACTCTCCCATTATTTTTATTGCATGTCTGGCTGTTTTGGCTCTTTCCATAGCAATGAGAGTAAGCATAGTAATATCGAATTTTGGGGTAGGAGTCTGGTTTTCCATTGCATCTCTGCATCCGATGGTTGATTCTCCCAATGCTACTTGATTATCGTTCATATAGCCGAAAGCACCATGTTTATATCCATAGGTATGCTCAACCTGAGGGATTTCAAGACCGGTAAAATTATCTTCAATTGCATCCCATTTCAAACCCATTTCCGGAGGATCTGTTTTAAACTGATTGAAATAATAAATTTTTCTTTTTGTTCCGGGTTCATGATCTGCCGGAGGAACATAGCGCCAGGTCCAGTCACATACACCGCAGTCACAGGTATGAGTTGTCATTACAGATCCGTCAGTTGAGGCATCTTTTCCAACCATAACCACCGTACATTTATCCCTGTGAGTAACATCAGGACAGTCACATTGAGCTGAAAGCTGTACATTGAATACAACGAATAACATTACCACTGAAAAAATCAACATAATTTTTTTACAGTTCATAGTATTCCCTTTCTTTTAATTAATAGTATGAATTAATTTTTTAATATAATAAAATTTTTTTAAAATTGAAATAAAAAAAACTTGACATTTTAAAATAATTTTATAAATTATATATTGATTTTAGCACTCTCCCCTTAAGAGTGCTAACAGGTAATAAAAAAATAATAAATAAAATAATTTAAGGAGGAACGTAGATGAAAATTAAACCTTTAGCAGACAGAGTAGTCATTGAGCCTGCCCTTGCCGAAGACAAAGTCAAAGGGGGTATTATTATTCCTGATACAGCTAAAGAAAAACCCCAGAAAGGGACAGTAGTAGCTGTAGGTCCCGGAAAGGCTTCTGATTCAGGTAATGTAATCTCCATGACCGTTAAAAAAGGAGATTCGGTTCTTTATGGGAAATATTCAGGGAGTGAAGTGAATATTGATAATAAAGAATATCTCATCGTTAGAGAAGATGATATACTCGCTATAATTGAATAAAATTAAGGAGGATAGATAACTATGGCAAAAATTATTGAATTTGGCGCAGAAGCCAGACAAGCTCTTAAAGAAGGTGTTGATAAACTGGCCAGCGCTGTAAAAGTAACATTAGGTCCAAAAGGCCGTAATGTTGTTATTGAAAAGAAATTTGGAGCTCAGACAGTAACTAAAGACGGAGTAACTGTTGCAAAGGAGATTGAACTGGAAGATCCTTTTGAAAATATGGGTGCTCAGATGGTTAAGGAAGTTGCATCTAAGACCAGTGATATAGCAGGTGACGGTACAACTACTGCTACAGTTTTAGCACAGAAAATCTTTAATGAAGGTTTGAAGAATGTGACTGCAGGTGCTAATCCTATGGATCTAAAACGTGGAATTGGTGAAGCTGTAAAAAAAGTGGTGGCTGAGATTGAGAAAATGAGTAAAACTGTTTCTGGTCAGAAAGAAATTTCCCAGGTTGGAGCTGTTTCTGCAAATAATGATGTAACCATTGGTGAATTAATTGCAAATGCCATGGAGAAAGTTGGTAAAGATGGTGTGATCACTGTGGAAGAATCAAAAACCATAGAAACCACTATGGATGTGGTGGAAGGAATGCAGTTTGACCGGGGATATATCTCACCTTATTTTGTAACAGATTCTGATACTATGGAAGCTGTTCTGGATGATCCGCTTATTTTGATCCATGATAAAAAGATCAGTGCTATGAAAGATTTACTGCCTATTCTGGAAAAAGTTTCTCAGATGGGTAAAGCCCTTCTCATTATTGGTGAAGATGTTGAAGGCGAAGCACTTGCAACCCTGGCCGTAAATAAACTCAAAGGTACGTTAAAAGTAGCTGCTGTTAAAGCTCCGGGATTTGGTGACCGCAGAAAAGCCATGCTGGAAGATATCGCAGTTCTTACCAAAGGACAGGTTATTGCAGAAGAAGCTGGTTTCAAACTAGAGAATGCTACTGTAGAAGACCTTGGATCTGCCAAGAGAGTAAGAATTGATAAAGACAATACTACTATTGTTGAAGGCGCCGGCTCTACAAAAGATATTAAGGACAGAATAAATCAGATCAAAAAACAGATCGAAGGAACAACTTCAGATTATGATCGGGAAAAACTTCAGGAAAGAGTAGCAAAACTTTCCGGTGGAGTTGCTGTTCTTAATGTTGGTGCAGCAACAGAAGTGGAAATGAAAGAAAAGAAAGCCAGAGTTGAAGATGCGCTACATGCTACCCGGGCAGCGGTTGAAGAAGGTATTGTTGCCGGAGGCGGAATACCTTTACTCAGATCAATTTCTGTTCTTGAGAATCTGAAACTTACCGGTGATGAACAGGTAGGTGTAGAAATTGTTAAGAAAGCTCTGGAAGAACCGGTAAGACAGATTGTAAATAACACAGGCCTGGAAGGCTCACTGGTAGTACAAAAACTGAAAGAAAAAAGTGCTGAAATCGGATTCAATGCTCAGACAGAGAAATATGAAGATCTCATAAATGCTGGTGTTATTGATCCTACCAAAGTAGTCAGAACAGCTTTGGAGAACGCTGCCAGTGTTTCCAGTTTAATGCTGACCACAGAAGCTGTGATTGCTGATAAACCTGAAGAAGATAAAGGCGGTGCTCCGGGAATGCCTCCAGGAGGAATGGGCGGAATGGGAGGCGGTATGTATTAAAATAAATCATAATGATTTATTTTAATACAGCTGTTCCTGCAAATATATAGTAATTGTTATTAATAATACAGTTACCATACGTCAATAAAAAAATGCCCGGCATCTTGAATATGTCGGGCATTTTTTATAGGTATAAGATGTTAATTTTGTTCATAAGACCTACGAATAATACGAAAAGCACGAAAAGTTAATATATAATCTTAATAAAACTAATTTAGTATTTTTCGTATATTTTTGTAGGCTATATTTTTTTAGGGTGTACTCAATATTGTATTATATGAAAAAGATTTTTTCATTCTTTTAGCGTAAGAGGAAAAATATGAATCTTTATACTGTTTCGTTTTTTAAACCGGAAAGGAGTCAGTCACGAAAAGGAAAACAAATTTCTGATGAGTTTAAATGGGATTTGACCGATATCTATGAATCTGATCAAAAATGGGAAAAAGAAAAGAATAAATGGTCTTTTAGAATCAGGGAAGTTACAATATTCAAAGGAAAACTGTCTTCTTCTGCTGAATTTCTTCTGAAATGTGTTGAGTTTCAAAGTCATATGCAGAAGGAATTTTCCCGACTTTACAGTTATGCTTCTATGAAATCAGATCAGGATATCAGAAAATCTGAATATATTGAAAAAAAACAGGAATTGGAACAGCTTTATACTGAATATGCCACTAAATTTTCTTTTTTTGAACCGGAAATAGCTGCTTGTGAAAAAGGGTTGATTGAAAGATTTATTAAGGAGAAGGATGAACTTAATAAGTATGCTTTTTTTCTTCGTGATATTGTGCGGAGACGAGAACATATGCTCTCTGAGAAGGAAGAGAAGATTCTTGCCCGGGCACATATGATTGCTGAAGGTCCCTATGCAGTATTTTCTATCTTCAGTAATGCAGAATTCGATTATCCGGTTATAGAACTCAGTGACGGCAGCAACGTTAGGCTTGATCAGGCCGGATTTGCCAGGTCCAGGGCATTGCCGGATCGAAAGGACCGGGAAAAAGTGTTTCAGGCATTTTTTGGCAGTCTGGAGAGATTTAAGGGTACTTTCGGAGTGCAGCTTTACACTCAGATTAAAAAGGATATTTTTTATGCTCAATCCAAAGGATACAGTTCCTCTTTGCACAGAGCAGTTGATCCTGATAATATACATGTGGAGGTATATCATTCCCTGATTGATAATGTGAATAAGAATCTGAAATATTTTCACCGTTATTTAAAACTGAAACAGAGAATGCTGGATGTAGATATCCTGAAATATTCGGATTTATATGCTCCTGTGGTAAAAAATATAGAATTGAAATACAGTATCAAAAGAGCCTGGGATTTAATTATTGATGCAGTGGAAGTATTAGGAAAAGAGTATGTACAGGTAGTTGAACATGCCCGGAAAAACCGATGGATAGATGTTTATCCGTCAACAGGTAAACGTTCCGGTGCCTACAGTAATGGAAATGTGTATGATATTCATCCCTATATTCTGCTTAATTACAATGATCAGTACAGTGATGTCAGTACTCTGGCTCATGAGCTGGGGCATACCATGCACAGTTATTTTTCCAATAAGACGCAGCCTTACCCCACAGCAGATTATTCCATTTTTGTAGCAGAAGTGGCCTCCACACTTAATGAAATTCTATTAAAAGAAAAAATGCTTCAGACGATTGACGATAAAAACATCAGACTTTCACTTCTTATGGAGTATCTGGACGGAATCAAAGGAACAGTTTTCCGCCAATCACAGTTTGCTGAGTTTGAGCTGATGATACATGAGAAGGTAGAAAACGGAAAGTCTCTGAGTGGTGAAAGTTTAACCGGGATGTACGAAGATATTTTAAAGAAGTATTACGGACATGAGAAAAGTATTTGTGTAATTGAATACCCTGTTTCTGTGGAATGGGCTTATGTGCCTCATTTTTATTATAATTTTTATGTGTATCAATATGCTACTTCCTTTACTGCCTCCACAGCTCTGGCAGAAAAGATCATTAATGGTGAGGAAGGAAGTGTGGGAAGATATTTAAACTTCTTAAAAGCCGGTGGATCCGATTATCCTATTAATCTTCTGAAGAAAGCAGGAGTGGATATGAGCTCCTCTGAACCGTTTGATTTGACCATGGAAGCCATGAACCGTACTATGGATGAGATTGAGGGAATGGTGGGGTAGGTTTTTTTGCTACCAGTCGAC
>CAZETW010000052.1:0-20039 GCA_964515295.1 uncultured bacterium
ATAGAAGCTCATTCTCTGGAAGGTTATTTATATCCGAATACCTATAAACTATACGAAGGTATTTCTACAGAAAAAGTAATTATATATCTTGTGCAGCATTTCAAAAATGAATTTAGTGATTCTTTAATTCAAAAAGCACAAGAAATGAATATGACAGTGCATGAGATAGTAACTTTGGCTTCGATTGTTCAGGGAGAAGCAATGTTAGAAAAGGAACAACCTGTAATTGCAGCCCTCTATCTTAATAGATTAAAGAAAGGGATGAGACTACAGGCAGATCCAACCATTCAGTATATTATTGATGATGGTCCCAGGCGTTTACTGGAAAGAGATCTTGAAATTGATTCTCCTTATAATACCTATCTTTACCGCGGCTTACCTCCGGGTCCTGTGAATAATCCGGGGATCTCAGCTATACGTTCAGTGTTATATCCGGCGGAGGTAAATTATTTATATATGGTAGCAAATGGTGATGGTTCGCATACTTTTTCAGAATCACTTAATGATCATATAAAAGCAAAAAGAAAATTTGATCAATACAGAAAAAAGATTAAACAACAGGGATAACTGAATTAGGAAATTACTTTGAGAAAATCCAAACAGTTACTTAATAATTTAAATACCGCTCAACAGGAAGCTGTTATAACTACTAACGGTCAAGTATTGGTTCTTGCAGGTGCAGGCAGCGGAAAAACCAGAGTCATTACGTATAAAATTGTCTATCTTATTAATAACGGATATGCTGCACCCTGGGAAGTTCTTGCAGTTACATTTACCAACAAAGCTGCTGAGGAAATGAAAAAAAGGGTAATTCCTTTTTTAAAAGATAATAATGGATTATGGATAGGAACTTTCCATTCTATTTGCGCCAGGATCCTCAGACTCGAAGCTGAGCATGTTAACCTCACTTCCAGCTTCGTTATTTATGATACTGAGGATAAAAAGAAATTAGTAAGTGAAGTATTTGAGGATCTGGGATTTGATAAAAATCAATTTTCTCTGAATGCAATTTGCGGTTCCATCAGTAAGTTAAAAAACAGACTTATTGATCCTCGTACATATGAAGATATGGTCAAAACTCCTTATGATCAGGTTGTCTCTCAGGTGTATACCGAGTATCAGAAGAGAGTGACACAGAATAATGCCTGTGATTTTGATGATTTATTAACTGTTCCCATTAAATTATTTAAAACTAATCCGGATATAGTACAAAAATATCAAAAAAGATTTAAATATATTCTGGTGGATGAATATCAGGATACTAATTACGCTCAGTATAAACTGATACACTATTTATCAGGTTTTTATAAAAATGTATGTGTAGTAGGTGATGATGATCAGTCGATATATGGATGGAGAGGTGCAGATATAAGGAATATTCTCGAATTTGAAAAGGATTTTCCTGAAGCAAAGATTTTCCGGCTAGAGCAAAATTATAGATCCACGAAAAATATTTTGAGAGCTGCACATTCTGTGGTGGTACATAATCAGGGCAGAAAAAGCAAGGAATTATGGTGTGAGAATGACCAGGGTGAGAAATTAGTTGCTTTGAATGTGCATGATGAACATGATGAATCAGACAGAGTTATTGAAAAGCTTAAAGAAGAAGTATTTAAAAATAAGCGAAGTTTCAGTGATTTTGTTATTCTTTACCGGACTAATGCTCAATCAAGAGCTTTAGAAGAAGGGCTGAGACGCAACGGTATCGCATATATTATTGTGGGAGGTGTCAAGTTTTATGAACGTAAAGAGGTTAAAGATATACTGGCTTATTTGAAATTGATTACGAACCCAAGAGATACTGTAAGTCTGTTGCGTATTATAAATTTTCCTCAGCGGGGAATTGGTAAAAAAACAATTCAGAAATTAAAAAAGTGGGCCACAGCTAATAATATTTCATTATTAGAGGCAGCAGGCAGGGTGGGTGAAATTGAAGAAATATCTGATAAGAGAAAAAAAAGTATAAAAGATTTTTATAAACTGATAGATAAATATACCAGTTTAAAAGGTGAAATCTCTCCAAATGAACTAGCTCATGCTCTGGTTGATGAATCTGGTCTTTTACGTAAATATAAAGAAGATGCTACTCAGGAAAACCAGGAAAGGGCAAATAATATCAGGGAATTTTTAGCTGCTGTCAGTGATTATGCTTTTCAGCATGAGAATCCAACCTTATCTTCTTTTTTAGAAGAAGTATCTTTAATAACAGATGTTGACTATTGGGACAAGACAGCTAATGCAGTTACTTTAATGACTTTACATTCAGCAAAAGGTCTTGAATTTCCTGTTGTATTTATCACAGGTATAGAACAGGGGTTATTACCTCTTTCAAACTCTCTGGATGAACAGGAAAAACTAGAAGAAGAACGCAGGTTATTTTATGTTGGATTAACCAGAGCCAAAGAGAGAGTCTATCTTCTCTGGGCAAATAACAGGCGCAGATTCAGAGATGTTGAACCTCAGGAGCCGTCAATATTTTTAAATGAGCTGGATCCTTCAGTGATTATTTTTAGCAGTACTGCTAAGAAAGACCGCTATATTCATAAAAGGAAAAAAGCGACAGACAGTTTTGATACTGAAACTATCTATGAAGATTTTTCTCAGGATATACCTTTACTTAAAAAAGGTGTTCTCGTAGAGCATGAAGTGTATGGCCGTGGTAAAGTTGAAAAAGTATCAGGTCAGGGAAAAGCCCAGAAAGTTGTGGTGACATTTCAGAATGGTGAACAAAAAAAGTTCTTAAGTAATTATGCCAGGTTTACGATTTTAACTGAATAGATACCTTTAATTTATATTTTTCTGATATTTATTTTTAAAAATAATCTAACAAGGAAGCAGAGGATGGAAAAAAGGAAAAAGGAAAAAGGAAAAAGGAAAAAGAATGGATAGTATTGCTGTAATCACGGTAATTATTATTTTTGCAGCAACCTTCATTCAATCAGCTTTTGGATTTGGAAGCGCCTTAATTATGATGCCGCTTTTAACTGTTCTGATTGGAATAAAGACAGCGGTTCCTCTGGCTGCCTTAATTGCCACTACTATTCATATATCTATTCTGTTATACAAATGGCGGGAAGTGGATCTGTCAGCAGCTTTTCGATTGATCATAGGATCAGTAATTGGTATTCCTCTGGGTGCTTATTTATTGAGACTAGGTAATGAACACTATCTAAAATTATTCTTAGGACTGATGATAATTATTTTTTCGTTATTGTTTTTACTGAAGCCTGCACTGCCTCGTTTAAAAAATGAAAAATCTGCTTATTTCTTTGGATTTATTGCAGGTATTTTAGGGGGTGCATATAATACCAATGGTCCGCCGGTTGTTATCTATGGTTCTATGCGCAGATGGAGTCCCGCTACATTCAGAACAACCCTGCAGGGATATTTTTTTCCTACAGGTCTTTTTCTGCTTATCAGTCATGGTTCAATTGGATTATGGACTGGTGCAGTTTTTAATAATTATCTTATTGCCTTCCCCTTTGTTTTGGCAGCAGTCTGGATGGGTGGTAAACTAAATGAAAGAATTTCCTCAGGGAAATTCGATAAATATATTTATATTTTCTTAGTTATTACAGGTATAAGTATAGCTGTGGAATCAGTAATAAAGTAGTTGTCGAACAGGTATAATTGAAGAGCAATAAGGGAGTTCTCATATGCCCTCAGAAATCAGAGTTTTTGCACCGGGTACAGTTGCGAATATTGGCTGCGGATTTGATATTTTAGGTTTCGCACTTGAGTATCCTGGCGACTATGTGACTATCCGAATGATTAGTCAGAATGAAGTTCGGATCAATAAAATATCCGGAGACGGAGGAAAACTTCCTTTAGATCCGGATAAAAATACAGCAGGAATCGCTGTTGCTGATTTTTTAAGAAAATTTAATCTTAAGACCGGAGTCGAACTTGAAATACAGAAGGGAATGAAAATCGGAAGTGGTTTGGGTTCAAGTGCTGCCAGTGCTGCAGCAGCTCTTTTTGGCATGAATTATATTTTTGACAATATTGCTGACATCAAACAACTGATATCCTGTGGACTAACAGCAGAGGCTGGAGCTTGTGGCGCACCTCATGCTGACAATATTGCTCCCTCTTTAATGGGCGGGTTAGTTCTGATACGAAATCTTACCCCCCCGGATGTCATCCCTTTGAGTTTTCCGGAAGATTTATTTTATGCAGTCATAAGCCCTAATATTGAACTGCAAACCAGGAAATTGCGAAAAGTGCTACCTGAAACAATTCTGCTTACATCAGCAGTTAAACAATGGGGCAATATTGCCGGATTAATTGCAGGATTACATCATAAAGATTACTCTCTGATTTCACGTTCTCTGGAGGATGTTATTATTGAACCGGTTCGCTCTCAGTTCATTCCCTTTTTTAAGGAGATTAAATTAAATGCTGTTGAGTCAGGTGCCCTGGGCTGTTCAATCTCTGGTTCAGGTCCGTCAATATTTGCTTTATGCAGAGGGGAAGAAACAGCCGGTAAGGTTTCAGAATCGATGGCAAAAGTATATGAGAAAAATAATATTTTATTTGATATATATGTTTCATCAATAAATAAAAAAGGACCAAGAATACCTTAAAAAATAAAGCATATAAGGAGAAATATTGCTTTACTACAGTACAAAAGATAAACAACATCAAGTTACTTTAAAAAATGCTGTTTTACATGGCATGCCGGAACAAGGCGGGCTCTATTTACCAACATATATTCCTTGCGTAGATGAACATTTTATAAAAAAATTAAAAAAATTAAATTTTCAGGAAATTTCTTTCAGTCTGGCGAAGTTATTACTTGGTGATGATGTGCCGGATGCTGTTCTTGATACAATTATTACAGATGCTTTAAATTTCGACACACCTTTAATCCCTGTCAGTCGCAGAATTAATACTCTGGAGCTTTTCCACGGTCCCACCTTGGCTTTTAAGGATGTCGGAGCCCGTTTTATGGCCAGGTTAATGTCACATTTTATTTCAGAATCAGATAAAAAATTGAATATTTTAGTAGCCACTTCCGGTGATACCGGAAGTGCTGTTGCCAGTGGTTTCTTCAGAATTCCGGGGATCAATGTTTTTGTATTATACCCTTCCGGAAAAATAAGTGAAATTCAGGAAAAACAGATTACTACTTTCGGTGAAAATATTACATCTGTTGAAGTCGACGGAAATTTTGATGATTGTCAGGCATTGGTTAAGCAGGTATTATCGGATACAGCTTTTGCTGAAAAATTAGATATTACAACCGCTAATTCGATCAATATAGCCAGATTGATTCCGCAAATATTTTATTATTTTCGACTATATTCTCAACTGGAGAAACCTCCTCAATATTTAACTATCTCTGTACCCAGTGGTAATTTTGGTAATCTTACAGCCGGTTTATTAGCTAAAAAAATGGGATTACCTGTATATAAATTTATTGCTGCAACTAATATAAATGATGTTTTTTTAGAATATCTTAAGACCGGAGTTTACAGATCACGGCCTTCACAATCAACAATATCAAACGCTATGGATGTAGGAGATCCCAGTAATTCTGTCAGAATTTCCAATCTCTATAAAGCAAATTTAGCTAAACTGCGGCAAGATCTGTATGGGGCCAGTTTTACCGATGATCAAACCAGAAAGTGTATCAAAAAAGTTTATGATACATATAATTATATCTGTGATCCTCACGGAGCAGTAGGATTTTTAGGTTTAAAAGAGTACATCACTAAAAATCTCCGGATTGATAAAGCAGTATTTTTAGAAACTGCACATCCGGCAAAATTTAAAGATGTTGTTGAGCAGGAAATACGAAAAGAAATTGTTATTCCCGACAGATTAAATAAGTATTTAAAGAAAGAAAAGATTACTGTTAAGATATCTAAGAATATAGACACATTAAAAAATATAATCATTGAAAAAAAATGATCGTTTTTTCTGTAGTTTTTATTCATACCAGAAAACTGTGATTTTTCCTCATTATTTTTTGATTTTTCAATTTGAAAAATCAATTTTTTTGATTAATATATATCTGTAGATTGTGAATCCAAAAAAGATTTTATAGGAAATGCTGAAAAGTCTTTACATAAAAAATTTTGCCCTTATTAATGAAATAAAAGTTCATTTTAATCAAGGATTGAACATTCTTACTGGTGAGACCGGAGCAGGGAAATCTATTATTATTGGTGCAGTAAGTACTTTATTAGGTGAAAAGATTGATAAGGATTTTATCCGGCAGGGTAAGTCCAAAGCTATTGTAGAAGGATGTTTTGTAATCAACGATCATCTGATACAAAGTTTTAAAGGTATGGATATAGAATTTACTAATAATGAATTGATCCTGAGAAGGGAAATCAAGAAAGATACCCGAAGCAGAACCTTTGCCAATGATTCTCCGATAAGCATATCAGTATTACAGGAAATAGGAGATCTTTTGGTTGATCTGCATGGTCAGCATTCTCACCAGTCATTGTTACATGTAAAAAAACACATAGATTTTTTAGATGAATATGGAGTAAGTAACGATTTAATACATGCGGTTGCGAATTCACACAATTCTCTGACAAATTTGAAAAAACGATTTAAAGAACTTATTGATCAGGAAAAACTACTGAAAGAAAAAAAAGAACTTTTAGAATTTCAGGTAAAAGAGATAGAAGATGTAGGGCCGCAATTAGGAGAAGAAGAAGAACTGAAGCACCAAGAGAAAATTTTAAAGAACAGTGAGAAGATACATCAACTATCCGATCAATTAACTGAGGTTCTGTACGAAGGAGATGATTCTGTATATGAAAAAATATCTGAAGCAGAAGATCAACTTTCTTCCCTCAGTGATATTGATAAGGATTTTAAAACATGGGCAGAAAGTTGTAATACCGCAGGTGTCTGTATTGAAGAAACGGTGAAAAATTTTCAGGAGTATGCTGATAAGATTGAATTTGATCCTGAAGAACTAGAAGAAATGCGGGAAAGGCTGGGCCAGTTTACTCTGCTGAAGAAAAAGTACGGACCAACTATTAAAGAAGTTCTGGATTTTTGTCAGGAGGCTCGTAATAATTTAAAAAAGATTGATTCCATGGAAAGCGATATTGAGTCAATAAATCAGGAAATAAGGAATGAAAAGATCAAGCTTACTGATCTGGCTGTGAAACTTTCCGAAACCAGAAAAGAAGCTGCCAGAGAATTGGAAGAGAAAACAGCTGAGATTTTTGCAGAACTTGGTTTAAAAGGAGGAGTATTTAACATTGAGGTCACTCCGCAGATAGATCCTGAGGGAGATATTGAACTTAATAAAGAGAAGTATAAAGTAACAAACAGAGGTATAGACAAAGTAGAGTTTTTTATCTCTCTTAATCCCGGAGAAAACCCGAAACCTTTGGCAAAGATAGCTTCAGGAGGAGAAATATCGAGAATAATGCTGGCATTGAAGAATGTTCTGGCTGAAACAGACAATATTCCCATATTAATATTTGATGAAATCGATTCAGGTATTTCCGGAAGAATAGCCGGAGCAGTGGGGAGTAATTTGAAAGCAGTATCCCAAAGACATCAGATAATCTGCATAACTCATCTTCCTTTGATCGCCTCCTATGGACAAACCCATTACCGGGTTGAAAAAAAAGCAGAAGACAACAGAACTGCTACTCATATTTACAGTCTTTCAGAAGAAGAGAGAGTAACTGAACTGGCTCGGTTGATTGGCGGGGAGATGATTAATGAAACAACGCTGCAGAATGCGAGAGAGCTTCTAAAAAAAGCGGAAGTTGAGGATAGAACTTAAGAACGATAGAGCTTTAGAACGTGAGAGACTAATCTTCATAAATATGAGAAAACTGCAGACTGCGGACGGATTGGTACTCTATAACAAGAAGACTAAAGGATACAGACTAAAGAAAAAAGATAAAAGATAAAAGATAAAAACAGAGATCAGAAACCAGTAGTTAAAAATAAAAAATCTGTTATTGGTACATCAAATATCAACATATAACTAAAGGGAGAGAGCGGGTGCTTTTTATTGAAAAAATCGTTATAAAAGGTGGTAAGACACTGAAGGGGACAGTGAGGAACAGCGGGGCAAAAAATGCGGTTTTACCGGTCATGGCATCCACCCTCCTTGCCGATGGGAAGTATAAAATTTCTAATGTTCCTGACTTAAAAGATGTCCGTACCATGTCAGCTCTTCTTAACAGTATTGGCAGTAAAATAGAGTTTGATAAAAATTCTTTAACTGTAGAAACAGATGGATTTAATAATCTGGAAGCACCCTATGATCTGGTAAAAACAATGCGGGCTTCTATTTATGTACTTGGTCCCATGGTTGCCAGATTTGGATATGCCAAGGTTTCTTTGCCCGGCGGATGTGCCTGGGGTCCCAGGCCGGTTGATCTCCATATTAGAGGATTAAAAGAACTTGGTGCAAATATTTCAATTAATAAAGGATATATAATTGCAAAGGCAAAACGGCTGCATGGCACCCGCATATCTTTTGAAATGCCCTCAGTAGGTGCTACTGGTAATATTCTTATGGCTGCGGTACTTGCAAAGGGAAACACCATAATTGAGAATGCTGCAGAAGAGCCGGAAATAACCTCTTTGATACAATGTTTAAAAAAAATGGGCGCAAAGATCAAAGGAGCAGGTACTGACCGCCTGGAGATTGAAGGAAGAGATAATCTGGAACCAGCTGATTTCAGGATAATACCTGACAGAATAGAAGCCGGAACATTTTTAGTCGCCGGTCATATGACTGGTGGTGATATAAAAATCATTAATTCAAAACCGGAATATTTGACTGCTATAATAAATAAATTACGGAAATCAGGAGCAGAGGTAAACGAGGGAAAGGACTGGGTGCATATCCGTTCCAGGGGTAAAATTGCTCCGGTTGATATTTCTACTGCAGTTTACCCCGGTTTTCCCACTGATATGCAGGCGCAGTGGATGGCAATGATGAGTCTGGCACAAGGGACGTCTGTTATTACTGAGAATATTTTTAAAGACAGATTTACTCATGTTGCAGAATTGAGACGTCTGGGAGCAGATATAGAAGTAAATGGTAATGTGGCAGTAATAAAACCTGTAAAATTTTTAAGCGGTGCTCCGGTAATGTCTACTGATCTCAGAGCGAGTGCTTCACTTCTTCTTTCCGGTTTAGTGGCTCATGGAATTACCAGTGTTTCAAGAATTTATCATATTGACAGAGGATATGAGAAAATCGAAAAAAAATTACAGGACCTGGGTGCAGAGATATGGCGGGAAAAAGAAAAACATGTTACCTAAAAAAGATAAAAGATAAAAGATAAAATATGTCTGAATTTGTACATTTACATAATCATACCAGCTTCAGCCTTCTGGACGGAGCCTGTAGGATTCCAGAAATGATCAGGCAAGCTAAAAAGTACAAGATGAAATCTTTTGCTATTACTGATCATGGAAATATGTTCGGAGCTGTATCATTCTATAATCAAATGAAAGATGTAAAATTAAAACCAATTATTGGTTTTGAAGCATATATTGCACCCGGTTCACGTTTGGATAAATCTGGGAAAGGGGTAGATGATGTCACCTCATACCATCTTTTACTATTGGCCCGGAATAATCAAGGCTATAAAAATTTAATGAAATTGAGTTCTATTGGTTATATGGAAGGTTTTTACTATAAACCCAGAATTGATAAGGAAATTCTGGAAAAGTATTCGCAAGGACTGATTGTACTTTCTTCCTGCATAAAAGGAGAGATCCCTTTTAAAATTATAAAAGGTGATTATAATGGTGCTTTAAAGGCAGCAAAATATTATAAAGAACTTTTCGGAGAGAATTTTTATCTTGAATTACAGAATCACGGGTTAAATGAAGAACAAATAGCAATCAAAGGACTCTTAACAATTTCCAGGGAACTTGACATACCTGTAGTTGCAACGAATGATACACACTATCTGCAAAAGGAGGATGCAGAAGCTCATGATGTGCTTTTATGCATTCAAACTAATCAGGATCGGGAGGATAATACACGGTTAAAGTTCAGTTCAGATCAGCTGTATTTTAAATCACCTGCAGAAATGACCGAAATATTTAAGGATATACCAGAGGCTTTGAAAAATACATTGGAGATCTCAGAAAAATGTGATATCAAACTGGATGTTGATAAACCTTTTATGCCTAAATTTACTATTCCAGAAAATGAACAAGCAGCAACTCTGGAAGAGTATCTGAAAAACAAAGCATGGGAAGGATTACAGGAAAGATATTCAGAAATCACTCCTGAATTAGAGCAACGTCTAAAATTTGAACTGAGTATAATTAATGAAATGAAATATGCTGATTATTTTCTTATAGTTAAGGATTTTATTGATACTGCTAAAAAACATTCAATACCGGTCGGGCCGGGGAGAGGTTCAGCAGCAGGAAGTCTGGTATCTTATACATTAGGTATTACTGATGTCGATCCCATGAGATTTGGTTTGCTGTTTGAGCGATTTCTAAATCCAGAACGGGTTAACATGCCTGATATTGATATTGATTTTTGTTATGAAAAACGTGATAAGGTTATTGATTATGTCAGACAAAAGTATGGGGAAGGTAATGTAACTCAGATTATTACATTTGGAAGGATGAATGCACGAGCTGTTGTCCGGGATGTAGGCAGAGTACTCAAGATCCCTTATGGCGAAGTAGATAGAATTGCGAAGCTCATACCTCCAAATACTGATCTTAATACTACTCTGGAAAATGTTCCTGATTTTAAAAATGTGTATGAAAAGGATGAAATTCACAGAGAACTGATTGATATTTCATTAGTATTGGAAGGATTAGCAAGACATGCGTCCACTCATGCTGCAGGTGTGGTAATAGCACCAGATAATCTTATGGAATTTGTTCCTTTATATAAAGCACCCAAAGGAGAGGTGACTACTCAGTATGCCATGAAATCTTTGGAAAAAGTTGGTCTTTTGAAAATGGATTTTCTGGGACTGAGGACACTGACAGTTATTGAGCATACGTTGGAAGCCATTAATGATGACGGAGGTGATATAAGTTTTTCATCAATCACATTTGATGATCAGGAAACGTATAAAATTTTTTCCCGAGGGGAGACTATAGGCGTTTTTCAGTTTGAAAGCAGCGGAATGCGTGAGTATCTGAAAAAACTTCAACCTACATGTATTGAAGATCTTATTGCCATGAATGCTCTTTATCGTCCCGGCCCCATGGAATGGATAGATGATTTTATTGCAAGGAGTAAAGGGAAAAAGAAAGTAGAATATCTTCTTCCTGATATGGAAGAAATACTCGATGAAACCCACGGTATAATTGTTTATCAAGAACAGGTAATGCAAATAGCCAGTAAACTGGCAAATTTCAATTTAGGTGAAGCTGATGTTCTCAGAAGAGCAATGGGGAAGAAGAGTAAAAAATTAATGAAAGAACAGGAAAATGCTTTTCTAAAAGGAGCTAAGCAAAATAATATAACTGAGGAAAAAGCAAGGAAAATATTTGAACTTATAAAAAAGTTCGCCGGGTATGGTTTTAATAAATCACATGCTACCTGCTATTCTGTCGTTGCCTACCAGACTGCTTATCTGAAAGCACACTATCCGAAAGAATTTATGGCTGCCAACTTAACCAGTGAAATGGGTAATTCGGATCGAATAGTAGTGCTGATTAATGAATGTAAACGTATGGGTATTAATGTTTTACCTCCTGATATTAATGAAAGTACAGCTAATTTTACAGTCAGTGGAGAGAATATCAGGTTCGGACTGGGAGCAGTAAAGAATGTGGGATTATCTGCTATAGAATCTATAGTAGCAGCCCGCAATAAAGACGGCAGATTTAAAACAATATTTGATTTTTGTCAGCGGGTGAATTTGAGATTGATTAATAAAAAAGTTCTGGAAAGTCTGATTCAGGTAGGGGCAATGGATTCAGTCGAAGGAAACAGGGCTCAGAAAATGGCAGTAGTAGAAAGAAGTTTGAGTATGGGTCAGGCTTTTCAGCAGGAGAATAAGGCATCACAGACAACCATATTTGACAGTAAAGTTTTAGACAGACAGGTTAATATTGAACTTCCCCGCATTGATGATTGGTCTGAATCAGAAAAACTTACAAAAGAAAAAGAGCTTCTGGGCATATATGTTTCCGGTCATCCGCTTATGAAATATGAAGATGAAGTTAATACTTTTGTAAATCCTGAAATAGCAAAACTTTCAGAAGTTACATCTCACCGGAAAGTACGATTGTGCGGTATCATCAATAATACAAGTCTTCGTTTTGATAGAAATAAAAATCAAATGGCCTTTTTTGTACTTGAGGATTTTACTGGTTCGATCCGAGTAATTGTATTTTCAAAAGTGTATGAGGAATATAAAAATATTATTCAGGATGACAATATGGTTGTTGTTCTTGGTACAGCTGATGTCAGCGGTGAAGGGGGGAGTATTTCTATTCTGGCTGATGAAATAATTCCTATTGAATATGCCAGGGAACGGTTTGTCAAACAGCTTTCTTTAACTGTGGTCCCTGGAAGTTTGGAGGAAATGGGGGTAAAAGAAATTATCAAGTTATTTTCCAGATATCCAGGCAACTGTCCGGTATTTTTAAACATCAAATCCGATAATGGCAGTGACTTTCTTCTTAAATCCAAAAGATATAAAGTAAATCCCACTCCTGAGGTATTAGAGGGATTGAGAGGTGTGTTGGGTAAGGAGAATGTGTGGCTGGAGGGGTAAGGCCAGACTTATTGACCTCATTTTCTCTATTTTTATTTTTAACATATATATAATCTTTATACATAAAGTTAGAGAAAATTTTTATTATCTCCCTGATGTTTCTGAAACACTTCATTTAGGACAGGTTCCTCAGGATGTATGTTATTGAATGTTAATCCACGGGGTTAACTAAAAACAAAATCTAAACGCAGAGTTCGCGAAGCTCGCAAAGAGATAAATTTATAATTATTAAACATTTATAGTCTTGGTGACTCCCTCTGCAATCTTTACGTTAATAGTTTTTTCATACTTTTTGGACAACCCCCGTGGTAGAAATCACAGAAAATCTTGATAAGATATGTCGCTGGTTACTTGTTAGCTCAACAGGTTACTAAAAAAGTTTGACATAACTTACTCTGTGAAATATACGACGAGCTGAAATGTTTTCCGCCATCCGGTGTATAATCAGAAACAATATTCATATCAAAGTACGATCCAAGATCAAAATTCAGTTCCTGTATCTGGATGCCAAAATGAGATTTTATCTGAAATGAAAAACTTCTATTCAGAGGATTGGCATTGATTTTGCAATTTTTTATATGTTATTTAAAATCGTAATTATTACTATGTTTTTATTTAAACAGGATTAATTTTGAAATGATTTATAATTTCAAGTTGTTATATAAACTGACTTTAATCTTCTTGGGGACACTTATTTATGCATACGGACAGGAAAAAAGTATTACATTTGAAAATCTTGGGATAAAAGATGGTTTATCGCAGAGTTCAATTTTTTGTATTTTGCAAGATAATAGGGGATTTATGTGGTTCGGAACTGAAGATGGATTAAATAAGTATGATGGATATACATTTTATATCTACAGGAATAGTCCTCAGGATCCTTACAGTATCGGTTATAATTATATCCGTGATATCTGTGAAGATTGTGAGAATGGTAAAAGTATACTCTGGATCGGTACTTATGGAGGAGGGTTAAATAAATTTGATACTGCGATAGAAAAGTTTGTTACTTATAAAAGTGATCCCAGAAATAATAATACAATAAGTAATAATTTTATTAAATCTCTTTGTAAGGATGAACAGGGATTTATATGGATTGGTACAGAACAGGGGCTTAACAGATTAAATCCAAGAACCGAAAAATTCATCAGCTTTTATCATGAACCGGATAAATCTCAAAGTTTGAGTGACGATAATATAAATGTTGTATATGTAGATACTTATGGTATACTCTGGGTGGGGACTCATAGAGGAGGGGTGAATAAAATCGAATTTTCAGATATTGATCAGGATTCTATTGATATTATACATTATCAACATGATGAACATAATAATCGGAGTATAAGCAGCAATAGTGTGACATCAATGTATGAAGATCATTCAGGTAGACTATGGATTGGTACAGATGATGGCACTATTAATCTCTTTGATCGGCAGAAAAAACAATTTACCCGGTATTCCTATCACCAAAAAGAATCAGTAAGTATCAGCAATGATGATATTACTGCCATAGGAGAGGATAAACAAGGCTTGTTATGGGTCGGAACTAAAGGTCATGGTATACATGTATTTAACCCTCATACCTATAGATTCCTTTCTTCTCAAGAAAATATCTATAGTTTCAGAAGTTTGAGTAATGATGAAATTTTTTCCATATATCAAGATAGGTCTAATATCCTCTGGATTGGAACAGATGTTGGATTAAATAAATATAACCAGGAACAAAAACAGTTTTTAACTTATCAGTTAAATTCTCATAGTGCAAATAGTCTGAATAATAATATTGTCTATTCAATTATGGAGGATCAGGCAGGTATGATCTGGATA
This sequence comes from uncultured bacterium, assembly GCA_964515295.1. Classification (GTDB taxonomy): domain Bacteria; phylum Zhuqueibacterota; class QNDG01; order QNDG01; family CAYUAG01; genus CAYUAG01. The sequence goes on from CAZETW010000052.1 coordinate 14,544, forward strand.
GGGACCTATGGGGGCGGATTAAATAGATTTGATCCTTTAAAGAATCAATTTAGTTTTTTTGAGCATGCCCCCCAAGATTTAAACAGTATCAGTCATAATCGAGTAAGAGCAATACATGAGGATAAATCTGGTGTGCTGTGGATAGGAACATATGGCGGTGGGTTGGATCGGTTTGACCGTAAAAGTAAAAGATTTTTTCATTACAGTCATAAGAATTCGAGACCCGAAAGTATAAGCAGTAATTATGTAAGAGTTATATGTGAAGATCAGAAAGGATTTCTCTGGATCGGTACTAATGATGGATTGAATCAATTCGACCGTAATAGAAACGAGTTTACTGTATTTACAAATGATCCCCAAGATTCTTTATCCTTAAGCAGTAATTTTATTTATTCTCTGTATGTAGACAGGTCCGGCACTCTTTGGATCGGCACCTTAAAAGGACTTAACAGATATAATAACGAATCGAAAACTTTTAGGCGATATCTGTCCGATCCTGATAATCCCCACAGCTTAAGTAACAATGAAATACTCTGCATGTATGAAGACAGATCCGGACGGTTTTGGGTTGGAACTCCCGGAGGACTCAACCTGTTTGATCGCGAGAGAGCGACATTTACTTATTATCTAATAAAAGATGGTCTTCCCAATAATTTAGTTTACAGTATTCAGGAGGATGGAGATGGACGATTATGGTTGAGTACAAATAAAGGATTATCCTGTTTTGATCCAGAAAACCAAACTTTTAGAAATTATGATGTTGATGATGGATTACAAAGTAATGAATTTAATATAGGGGCAAGTTGTACAACCAGAAACGGTGAAATGTATTTTGGAGGGATCAATGGATTCAATAGTTTTTCCCCTGAAAAAATCAAGAATAATCCGTTTGTTCCTCCGGTTGTTTTCACAGATTTTTTGATTTATAATAAATCCGTCCCGATAGGAAAAAAGTTAAGGGACAGAATCATTCTAAATAAATCGATTACTGAAATTAGTCAGATTGAACTTTTACATAAGGATAAAGTGATTTCTTTTGAATTTGCGGCTCTTCACTATGCTGCTCCGGAAAAAAATTGTTATAAATATAAAATGGAAAATTTTGATAAACATTGGAATGAAGCCGGTACTCGTCGGTTTGTTACCTATACCAATCTTAAACCAGGTGAATATTTGTTCAGAGTTAAAGGATCAAATGCTGACGATATCTGGAATTCTGAAGAGGCAAGAGTAAAAATAGAAGTAATCCCTCCTTTCTGGCAAACAAAAATATTTCAGATATTAGTTATAATTTTTCTTGGAACCGTTATATTGATTATATTCAGAATAAGGACTTATCAAATACAGAAGAAAAATATTTTGCTTGAAAAACAAGTGAAAGAACGGACATCAGAACTCAATAAAACAAATAAAGATCTAAAGCAGGAAATCACAGAAAGAAGAAAAATACAGATTGAACGAGAAAAGCTTATACAGGAACTTACCTCTGCACTTGATAATGTCAAAACCCTAAAAGGAATGTTACCAATATGTGCACGATGTAAAAAAGTTAAGGATGACCAGGGGTACTGGCAGCAGGTTGAGGAATATGTCAGAGATAATTCAGAAGCAGAATTCAGTCACGGTCTCTGTCCTGAATGTATGAAAGAATTGTATCCGGATTATGACCCTGATGATGTTACAGATGATGACGATGTTGATAAATAAATTTGAGCAATTAATTTTTTATTTTATATTTTTTTTATTATTATTTTAAACTGTTATTTCACCTTATTTCCTACAAATTATAATAAACCCCGTTGACATTTAAAGAAAATTTCAATAAATTATTTATCTAATATTTTTCAATCCACAGGAGATATAAGTGATTTCTTCTATATATGTGCACAGAATCAAGGATGATCCAAAGGCAGAAGTGCTTCTGCATCATTTTACTGCTGAGGGGTATCATTCTTTACAAAACCTGATCATTGAAAAGGTTTTCCGCTTTCAAGGTATAAATATAAAGCAAGCTTTTCAATTAAAGCCTCTTTTATGTCATCCAGAAACAGAAGAAATATCAGATCATTCAGTATTAGACATGAAAAACGGTCCTGTTTTTGAAGTCGGATATCAAAGGGCAGTGACGGATCCGGAACTTCCGTCTATCATCAGAGGAGCTGAAGATCTGGATGTTTCCGGCATTGAATGGGTGAGAATTGCTCACCGATATCAATTCACAGGCATTGATGACTCTTTAGCTGAAGAAATTGTTAAACGGTATCTTTATAATCCCCAGGTAGAAACTATAATAGAATCCGGAGAAGAATGGGATACGCTGAAACCGGTGGGAAGTACCGGGCCAGTGACGCATGTTGATCTGAGAGGATTAACCAGAGAACAACTGGTCAGATTAAGTGATGAGAGAAGATTGTTCCTGGACGAAGATAATATGTTACGCATTCAGGAAATCGAAAACAGTATGGGACGACTGCTTACAGATGGAGAGCTGGAGATGTTTGCTCAGACCTGGTCTGATCACTGTTTTCATACGACCTGGAAAAGTCTGGGTCTTCTGGATAAGCTGGGACAGGCAACAGCTAAAATCAGTCATCCCCTAGTTATTTCTGTGTTTGAAGATAATGCCGGTGCGGTAGAATTTTATGACGGATGGGCTGTCACTGTAAAAGGTGAGACTCACAATTCTCCTTCAGCTATAAGCCCTTACGGGGGTATCATGACCAAACACGGAGGAGTAATCAGGGATACGCTGGGATGCGGACAGGGAGCCTGGCCGATCGGCGGAAGTACGGTTATGGGAATTGGTGATCCCAATATAAAATGGGATGATCTTCCCAAAGGTGTACTGCATCCCAAGACAATATTGGCTGAAGCCATCAAAGGGACAGCAGATTATACTAATCCCATGGGAATTCCTATGATGTTCCCTCAATACCGTTTCCATCCGGATTATATCGGTAAATGTTTTGCCCTGGGTCATTCGGTGGGGCTTATACCTGCTTCCAGAGCAAAGAAAGGTCGTCCTGAACCAGGTGACCTGGCTATACTTATCGGAGGGAAAACAGGAAGAGACGGCATTCACGGTGCTACAGTCAGCTCCGGTTCCATGACCAGTGATACTGCTACAGTTGATGCTGCCCATGTACAGATCGGCCATCCTATTGAGGAAAGAAAATTTATGGAGGCTATTCCGGTGCTCCGGGATACTAATTGTCTCCGGGCAATTACTGATCTGGGGGCTGCAGGTCTTTCTTCTGCTGCAGGAGAGATGGGGCAGGAGACCGGTGTGTGGATCAATCTGGCAAAAGTTCCATTAAAAACAGAAGGAATGTATCCCTGGGAAATATGGATATCTGAAAGTCAGGAACGTATGCTGCTCTGTGTTCCTGCTGAAAAAAAAGAAGAAACTCTGGAGATCCTGCAAAGATATGAAGTGCCCTCAGCAGTTATCGGAAAGTTTACAGAATCAAAAAGATGTCAGGTGGTGTATGATCCGGAACAGACAAAAGAACCGGAGGATATGCCTGTAACACCTGATTTACAAGGGGAAGTACTTATTGATCTTAATTATAAGGATTTAAGAAAAGGATGTAAACTGCCGAAGATATCAGTTCAGAAACCTGAGATGCAGCACCAATCATTTGTTCCTCCGATAATTAAGAATGAGAATGATTTCAAATGTGCAGTTAGAAAAATTTTTTCCCATTTGAATATCTGCGATCAGTCTGCTGCAGGTACTCAGTTTGATACCACTGTACAGGGCAGGACTGTAATGGCACCTTATGAATATAATAAACAATATATGCCTAATGATGTCTGGGTGTCTGCTCCTTTACGGGGGAAACAGTACGGCTGTACTGTTTCTCTGGGGTATAATCCCTTTTACGGAGAGGTGGAACCGGGAACAGCAGGAAAATTAATCATGGTGGAAGCAATTTCAAAACTGATCAGTATCGGCGTTAATTGTAAAGATATAGTTCTTTGTGACAATTTTTATACTCCCCGTATCAATTCAGAAGTGGCCTGGATATTAACCCAAATGGTCACTGAATGCTGTGATCTTTCTGTCAAACTGGGGACCCCTTTTATCAGTGGAAAAGACAGCTCCAGCGGAACCTATGTGGGTCCGGATGGTAAGAGGATAGATATTCCGCCAACTCTGGCAGTACTGGCTTTGGGAAGAGTAAAAAATGTTAATAAAATAATTCCCAAACCATGGCAGCAAGCAGGAGACAAGCTGCTGCTTGCCGGTCCTCTGAGTACTGAACTGGGCGGTTCTGTATATTTTGATACTTTTAATCAACGCGGAACAGATCTACCGGATGTGAATCCGGAATATTTAATAAAATTCTGGAAGAAACTGAGATCTTTACAAAAAAACGGTTTAATAAAGTCATCATCTGCTCTGGAACAGGGAGGAATGATTGTAAAATTGTTTGAGATGGCTATGGGAGGCGGTATGGGATGTGAAATTGATATACAAAACATTATGAATCATATGAATGTCAATCGATTGGAAAATGTTTTGTTTTCTGAAATGATAGGTTCCCTCATACTGGAAGTGGATAAGGATTCTGCAGACATTGTAGTCCAAGAGCTGGATTGTTTAGAACTGGGTCATATAATCAGTGATGCACATTTACATTTTGATACAGATACATTTTCTGCTCACGTTTCTCTTTCAGAACTTATCGAAGTGTGGAAAAAGCCGTTTCCGAACTTATTAAATGTGTAAGCCAGGAGGAAGTCCGATGCGGCCTAAAGTAAAAGTTTTGTATGCTCCGGGTATAAACTGTCATTATGAGACAGCAGAAGCATTTCGTATGGTTGGAGCAGATCCGGATTTTTGTAATCTTACCAGTGATCTTCTTACCGGTAAACAGAAATTAACAGAATGTGATCTTATAGTGATCCCGGGCGGTTTTTCCTTTGGTGATCATGTTGCTGCAGGAAGAATCTTTGCCATAGATCTGATATTCAGACTCAATGAACAGCTTCTAAAAGTCAGGGAAAAGCATATACCTATCATCGGAATATGCAATGGTTTTCAGATACTTATTAATTCAGGATTACTTCCCGGGAATAATGATATTGGAAAGCCTGTTGCTATTGTTGACCGTAATCGGTCTGCAGTATTTGAAAGCAGATGGGTGGATATATATGTGCAGGATACTGATTGTGTATGGACTCAGGGCATTGATAAACAGAAGCTCCGCATTCCAGTAGCACATGGGGAAGGCCGGATAAGTCTTCCGGGTGATTTTGATGAATCCTGCACTGTATTCCGTTATGGTTCAGTATCCGGAACAAATGAATATCCGGAAAACCCCAATGGTTCGGTTAAGGGCAGAGCCGGCATCTGTGATCCTACCGGAACCATCTTAGGAATGATGCCCCATCCGGAAAGAGCTGTTTATCCCTGGTTGGGATCAGAAGACGGGCTGGAAATTCTTAAAGCCGGGGTTAAAGCGGTGAAATAGATACATTTTAGACCTG
>CAZETW010000053.1:0-19694 GCA_964515295.1 uncultured bacterium
TTTTAGATTTTAGAAGGTACAGATCGGAAATCGTACATCGTTATACCTTTCATTTTTAAATATTAGTTAAAAAAAATTTATTATATTAATGAAAATTTTGTATCTTTGTAGTAAGAGGATTTTACTTAAAAAAGGATACACAAAATGGGAAAAACATTTATTGAAAAAATGCTTGCCAGAAAATCCGGTAAAGAATCAGTCGAGGTTGGAGAAATTGTTACTGTAAAACCGGATCATCTTTTAACTCATGATAACACTTCTGCAATTATTTCCAAGATTGAACCAGAGCTGAAAAAATATGGTGTGGTTGATCCGGAATTCCCGGTCATTGTACTTGATCATGTGATTCCGGCTGCAAGTGAAAAACATGCCTCCGGTCATCAAAAAATACGCAGTTTTGTTAAAGAACACGCTATTAAAAATTTTTTTGATGCGGGAGAAGGAATTTGTCACCAAGTTGTGTATGAGAAGGGACTTGCATTACCGGGAATGCTGGTGGTAGGGAGTGATTCCCATACCTGTTCTTATGGTGCAGTGGGGGCCATGTCAACCGGAATAGACAGAACAGAGGCGGCGTCTCTGCTGCTTATAGGCGAGATGTGGCTCAAAGTTGCGCCAAGTATCAAAGTGACAGTAAAAGGAAAACTGCAGCCAGGAGTGAGTGCAAAAGATGTTATTCTGTATTTAATTGAAAGCATCGGAGCTGACGGAGCTACCTATTGTGCGGTCGAATTTCATGGAGAGACAGACAATTTCAGTATGGATGAAAGATTCACTATTGCCAATATGGGTATTGAGATGGGGGCTAAGATAGCAGTTTTTCCGGTCGATACAAAGACCAGAGAATTTTTAACCTCTATCGGCATTGATTTTGAGAGTTATGAAGAAGTTTGGGCTGATGATAATGCTGTGTATATGGAGGAATTAACAATCAATCTTAATGAGATCACACCAGTCATAGCAAAACCACATACTGTTGATAATGTGGTTGGTATTAATGAAGTGGAGGGATTAGCTTTGGATCAGGGACTGATCGGCACCTGTACTAACGGCAGGTTGAGTGATTTCAGAGAAGCGGCTGACATTCTTAAGGGAAAGAAGGTGTCAGACAATTTTCGTCTGTTGATTCTTCCGGCTTCAAGGAGTATTTACCGGGAGTTGGTCAAAGAGGGACTGATGGATATTCTGGTCGAATCAGGTGGCGTTGTACTGCCTCCGGGGTGCGGGCCCTGTTTAGGAGCACATCAGGGTGTTCTGGCTCCGGGAGAAAAATGCCTGAGTACAGCAAACAGAAATTTTAAAGGACGCATGGGATGTAAGGATGCAGAAATTTATTTAGGAAGTGCTCAGACAGTTGCAGCTTCTGCTCTGTATGGTAAAATAACTGATCCCAGAAAGGAGATACAATAATGAGAGTATGGAAATATGGTGATGATATTAATACTGATATGCTGTTTCCCGGTAAATATACATATACCTGCTCAACTCCTGAAGAGATCCGACCGCATTTACTTGAGGATCTGGATCCTGATTTCAGTGAACAGGTACAACCGGGGGATATTATTTTTGCCGGAAGAAATTTTGGATGCGGGAGTTCAAGGGAACAGCCTGCTGTAGGACTTAAACATGCAGGGATTAAAGCAGTAGTTGCAAAGAGTTTTTCCAGAATTTTTTATCGTGCTGCCCTTAATCAGGGATTGCTTCTGATTGAATCTCCTGAAAGTGTGGAAGCGTACAAGGAAGAAGATCGGGTTGAAATAAAGGAAAAAGAAGGGAAAATAACCGTTGGTGATAAGGAGTTCAATTTTCCCAGTCTCCCGGATTCAATCATGGGAATTATGGAAGCCGGAGGTTTGCTGGAGTATACCAGAAAAAAGTTGGAAAAAAGATAAAAAAATGAGGTGACAATGCGTTTATATGAGAATGAATCAAAAAAGGTTTTCACTCAGCAGGGAATACCGGTTCCGAAACAATTTGGTGTTGTATGCAGATCACAGGATATAAAAGATAATGTAAAAGAAAGTGATTATCCGGTTATGATAAAGTCTTTAGTTCTGATCGGGGGAAGGGGAAAAGCCGGTGGTATAAAAAAAGCAAAAAACAGAAGAGAAGCAGAACAAATTTCAGCACGCTTGTTAAACTTGAATATTAAAGGATACCCTGTTGAAATGCTTATGCTGGAAGAAGCAGTTGAAGAAAAAGGCTCAGTTTATCTGGGAATGACCATGAATCCGGAAACCTTTAACAATATCCTCATAGTAAGTCCTTCAGGCGGTGTAGATATTGAAAAAGTTGCACAAGAGAATCCGGAGTTAATTTACAGGACAGAACTGACGGAAAATGAAAAAAAATTACCGGCTGAGGTTTCCGAGGAAGCTGCAAGATTTCTGACTGAAAATTCAACTATCAGTAAAGAGTATAATAATGATCTGCAGGATATAATATCCAAACTTTATGAAAACTATCAGTCACTGGATTGTAAAATAGCAGAAATAAATCCTTTGATTATCACTCCGGAAGGACCGGTAGCTGCAGATGCTAAAATTGTACTTGATGATAACGCTCTATACAGACAAAAAGAGATTTTCAGCTTACTGGGTATTAAGGAGGTAAGGCATGATGTTTCTGAACCGACAAAAAATGAGAAACGGGCAAGAAATGCTGGATTTCCGTATGTAGATCTGCTTTCTGAAGATCATAAAAAAGACAGAAATAAGCTGTATGTGGGGTTAGTTCCCGGTGGAGCAGGATACGGGATTTTTTCAATTGATGAAGTAGCAAATGTAGGAGAAAGATTTTTTAATGGTAAGGTTGTACCGGTAAATTTTATGGATTCCGGAGGAGGGCCGTCTCTGGGAAAAGTTGCTGAGATGTTCAACCTGTTAATGGATTATGAAATTGTTGATTTAATTATAACCTCCAGATTTGGAGGAATTTCATCCTGTGATACTTTTATTAAAGGACTCATTAAAGCTGTAGTGGATCGTTATACATCAGGTAAAAGAATGGTTCCTGTATATGGTCGTATGGTAGGTACAGATCTGCCGAGTGCACGGGATTATTTATATAAAGCGAAAGCAAAATATTCAGAAGAATTAAAGGATGTACATATAACTGTGGGTAATAAAAAAATTATGGCAGATGTTATCAGAGAAGGCATTGAGAAAGCATTTAACAACAAGGAAAGGGTATCATGAAAGAAAAAGTTAATGCCACAGAAGGGATGCTTTATTATATAGTACAGAAGATAAGACCGAAACTGGCAAAACAGATTAAAGAAATCAATAAACTGGAAACCATGATCATTGGATTGGGGAGACAGGGGACAAAGCATGCAGGTTTGATGGACGATTTTGGAACTAATGTGACAGCTGGTGTAGCTCCCGGCAAGGGAGGAAAAAGAGTCCATGAAACCATACCTGTTTATAATACAGTTCAGGAAGCTATGCAAAAACACCCTCATATTGTAGCAGCAAGTATTTGGAGACATTATTCAACTGCAAAGGATTCTGCCATTGAAGCAATTGAGGCTGGGATACCGCTTATTGTATTGATTTCTGAATTCATTCCTCTCAAGGATGTAAGGGATATTCTGGTTGCTGCAAGAAAAAATAATACTCTTTTAATAGGGGGAAATACTCCTGGGTTGATTTTCCCACCGGAACGAATAAAAATTGGTATGCTACCGGATGTTTTTCAATCTCAGGTAAAAGAATCCGGACAGCTGGGATCAAAAGGTGTGACCATAATATCCAGAAGCGGGGCCATTCTATACCATATGTCAGATGCCATGTCCAGTGTGGGAATCGCTCAGAATGCTGTGATTGGAGTGGGCGGAGATGGAGCAATAGGTTCAACTTTCAGAGATCTGGTACCCCTGGCTATGGAATATGACAATACAGATGCAGTAGTCGTTGCAGGAGAAATTGGAGGCTCTCAGGAGGAAGTACTGGCCAGGGATATCCAGGAGAATCCTGAAAAATATCCTAAACCTTTGATAGCATTGATCTCCGGAGCACATGCTCCGGAAGGAAAAACTATGGGACATGCGGGAGCAATTGTTACTCCCGGAGGAGAGACTGGTACCTTCAGGTCTAAAAAGAAAGCTTTGGAAGAAGCAGGTGTAAACGTTGTTAACAGTCAGTACGATTTGATTACAGCGGTACAGAAAGCGCTGCATAATAAGCAGTATTTTGATCCTGAAAAGTATTATGAAAAGATGAAAGAGAAGTGGGAGGCTCCCCCGCCTGAACCAAGCTGGGGGACATTGATAACAGATGTTAAACCGAATAATTTGATAATCAGAGGATATGCATTACAGGATATTATTAATTCCGGTTCTTTACTTTCTGCTGCCCGGTTAATTATTCAGGGGGAAATTCCTGACGAACGCTACCTCAGAGCACTTGATAAACTCGCCTGTGATGCTGCCAGAAAGAAAGCGCCTGTTATCCCCCTTAACTCAAATGAGGATATATCTAAAACTTTACAGAAGTATTTATTAAATGATGAGGATCTGGTTCGGTTCAGACCGCAGGGTGAAAATCATTCCGTTGAAAAATCGATTTACTGTCTGGGACGTTTCTGTCCATATTTAGCGGATTTACTGGGCAATCAAAATGTATTAAAGAAAAAGAATGAGGGAGAGAAATTTTCTGATTTGATTTGTAGAGCATTAACGGGTGAACCGGTACATAAAGAAAAAACAAAAATGTTAGAGGCGATGATCACAGCAAGTATTGATCATGGTGTAACACCGCCTTCTGCCCAGGCGACTCTCATTGCTGCATCAGTAAGAGCGGCGTATGAAGTAGCTGTTGCTCAGGGAGTGGGAGCAATTACAGATGTTCATGGAGGAGCAGGTGAAAAAGCAGCAGAGTTTTTTACCAAATGTGCTGAGATTGCGAAAAAGGAGAACATTTCCCTGAAAGATGCAACTTATAAAATGATGAAACAGCATATTGATTCAGGACTGAGAATTGAAGGAATGGGACACAGAATACATACTCAAGATCCCAGAAGGGATGTTTTGTGGTCAATTGCAGAAAAAAATAACCTTGCAGGGGATTGTGTGGAAATTTCAAAGATTGCTGGTACAGTTTTACAACAGGTAAAAGGGATTAATCTGCCGGTAAATGTAGATGGAGTTATTGGTGCAATAGTTGCTGATATGGAACTTAATCCCAAATGTGCAAAAGCTGTATTTATTTTTGGACGGATTTGCGGTTTATCTGCTCATTATTTTGAGGAAATTACAACTCAGTCCCCTATGCGGAGAATTAATTTCTCTCAGGCTGAATATAAAGGTCCGGGAGAGAGAAAAATTTCGAAAACATGATATTTTGAATAAGTGCATCGTGCACTGCACAAGCAGAGAAAAAATTTCTGAACAGGAGTAATTATGAATAAAAATATTTTTAGAATATATGATATCAGGGGAATTGCAGATAAAGATTTAACAGATGATATAGTAGAGAAGATCGGTAAAGCCTATGGTACCTACATGGTCAGAAAAAACAAAAAAACTGTTACTGTGGGAAGGGATATAAGGTTAAGCTCACAGCGAATTCAGGATGCTTTAATTAAAGGGATACTTTCCACTGGATTGAATGTTATTGACGTAGGAGAAGTGCCTACGCCGGTTGTTTATTTTTCTATTGTCCATTTTTCTACAGACGGCAGTGTAATGGTTACCGGCAGTCATAATCCCATAGAGTACAATGGATTAAAAATGAACAATGGTCTGTATTCAATTTATGGAGATGAAATTATCAAAATCAGGGATCTAATTGAGAAAAAAGATTTTGAAATAGGTCAAGGTGCTCTTGACAAACAGGAGATCGTCTCTCATTATAAACAAATGCTCAGGGAAAGAATTTATCTAAAAAAGTCTTTTAAGATTGTGATTGATGCTGGTAATGGTACAGCAGGGCCTATTGCTCCGGATATATTTGAAGAAATGGGATGTACAGTAATACGGCTTTATTGTGAACCTGATGGAACATTCCCCAATCATCTTCCCGATCCAACAGTACTTAAATATATTGAGAAGCTCCGGTCTACTGTTGTTGATGAAAATGCTGATTTAGGGATCGGATATGACGGTGATTCGGACAGAATGGGGATTGTAGACAACCAGGGAAGAGTAATTTATGCTGATCAATTACTGGCAGTGTTGGCACGAGATGTGTTGGGAAGGAATCCGGGTGCAAAAATAATTTTTGATGTTAAATGTTCTCAGTTGGTTCCGGAAGAAATTGAAAAAAGAGGCGGTATACCGTTGATGTGGAAGACAGGCCATTCCATTATCAAGGAAAAGATGAGAAACGAAGGATCTCCTCTTGCAGGTGAGATGTCAGGTCATATCTTCTTCAAGGATGGTTATTTTGGGTATGATGATGGTATTTTTGCATCATTTCGATTGCTCCAGTATTTATCCGAACAGAAACAAACTCTGGGGGAAATTATTGATCAGCTCCCAAAGTTTTTTTCTACTCCGGAAATAAGAATTACCTGTCCGGATGAAAAGAAATTCCAGATTGTTGAGAAACTGAAAGAAGATTTTAAAAAAGAGTATGAAGTTATAGATGTTGACGGTGCAAGAGTACTTTTTGGAGATGGATGGGGATTAGTGAGAGTCTCTAATACACAACCAATCCTTGTGCTCCGATTTGAGGCCAAAACAGAAGAACGCCTAACAGAAATGATAAGTTTGTTTAAGAAAAAACTTGCAAAGTTTCCGTCAGTTGCGGTTGATGAGATGGATAATGCTTGATTTGTAACAATCTGGCATGATATTAGCGTAGATATAATTGAATAGTGTATGTAGTTGGCATAGTTGCATATAATTTTTTGTTATTTAAGAGTTTGTATTAGACTTAAAATCATTTGAAATTTATTAGAGTCGAAAAATAGTGGATAATTTTCTTACATGCTCAAAAAGTGTCAGATAAAAATTTCTAATAACCTTATTTTTTTATTTTTATTCTTATTGATATCAATAAGATGTAATTTTCTTTATTCCCAGGAAAACTGGGTGTGGTCAGAACCGATTGATATCTTAATTCACGGAAGTACACCAGATTTTGATATTGACAGAAGAAATTCACATCTGCATATTCTCTCCATGAAAGAGTTTGGGGGAGGAATTCGTTATACTGAAATTGATTCAGTCGGGAATATTCTCATAAATGCATATGAAGTTCCTGCTATCTATGATGATTTAGGCGGTATTTATTTTGGGGCAGCCATTGCAGTAGATCAGCAAGGTCATCCGCATATTTGTTACAGAAGACATCTGGGTGATTGGTATTATCATCTTTACTATATCTACAGGACTGACAGCGGCTGGTCGGATAATAAAAGGATTGCTGCGCATGTTCAAAGAGGAAATGTTGTCAGAATGGATATTGACGGTAATAATCGGGTACATATAATCCACAGTTCACTTAATGACAGTCTCTGGGCCAGTGTTACTTATTACCAAATTCAGAATGGTGAGGTTATTGGCAATTTAACACAGGATATAACTAATCCGAAAAATTCAAATGAAATCTTATTCAGACTTGATAACAGTTTTGAGTTAGCAGCCTCCCATGATGGTAATGTCCATGTTGTGATTGGGTGTCCATTTCCAAAATATGGGAAAATTACTTATTTCTATTCCCCTGACCATGGTGAGAGTTTTATTAAATGGGGGCATCTACATTCACCGGAGAGTCTTAAAAGAAACGGAGATCCGGATGTTTTTTTGGATCAGACCGGGGATATACATTTCTGTTACGGCACCAATGATGATGGTGAATTAGATAATGAACCGTCATTAAGATATTTACGTATGTCAGATAAGCATGTTATTAAGGAACATAATATAGTAAATCCCACCGGTACCATGACTGAAACCATGTGGGGATTCGGATCAGTAGCAGCCAGTGATGATGGCAAATATGTGATAGCTACTTATTTAACAAAGTCCGGGGGAGAGCTATGGGCACGAATTTCTGACGACGGAGGAGCTACATGGGGAACTCCGAAAAGACTATCGGAATCATGCGGTGGAAGTGAAGGGAGAAATAAACATCTTATAAGAGCCAGCCGGAATCATTTTTATGTGGTCTATCCCGAAAATAGTATCACCAGGGTGCGGATGAGAATGATCCATCTCGGTGACTATCATCCTGTTGCCTCAACAGGGGGACCATATTTCGGAAAAGAAGGTGAAACCATAGAATTTGATATGTCAGCTTCTTCTGACAGTGGCTGGTTTGCAGGCATTTCGGAATATGCCTGGGACTGGAATAGTGACGGAAAGTTTGATTTGACCACCAAAAAATCAAAAATCAGTAAAACATTTTATGATAATTACGGCGGGAATGCAGTTCTGAGAGTTACGGATAGATCAGGAAAAACAGATTATGATACTACCTATATAAATATCATCAATGTTGCCCCTACAATAGATGCTGGAAGCGATATTATTTGTGAAGAAGGAGATACATTATATTTTTCTCCGATTGTGGTAGATCCCGGAAACGACAGTATTTCATATGTCTGGAATTTTGGTGATGGTAATTTCAGCTATGAATCTGATCCTAGTCATATATATATTGATGATGATATATATAATGTTAACGTAAAAGTTAGTGACGGAGACGGTGGTACAGGTGAAGATGAGTTAGTAGTTCATGTCTATAACAGTGATCCGGTTGTTGATGCCGGGGGGCCATATCAGGGAGTAATCAAATCAAATATAGCATTAAAAGCAGAAGTGTATGATAAAGGGGCAGCGGATGTAATTATATATAAAAGATGGGATCTGAATAATGATAATATTTTTGAAACGGAGGGGTATGAAGCTGTTGTAAATTATGATACGGCCGGTACTTATATTGTGTGGTTCAAAGCAGGAGATGATGATGGAGGAGTGGGTCTGGACAGCGCAGTTGTTCTGGTTTCATGCGAAGTGCCTTATATATCATCTATACCTAATCAAACTATTAATGAAGGAGGTACTTTTTCATCTGTGGAACTGGATGATTATGTATATGATCTGGATCATGATGTAGATCAGCTGGAATGGAGTTTCAAAAGAAATGAATTTTTAGATGTGTCCATTAATAATCGTGTATTGGAGGTCAGTGTTCCTGACAGTAATTGGTGGGGTGAAGATATAGTTCTTTTAACAGTAACAGATCCAGTGAACAACAGAGATAGTTGTGAGATTGTATTTACAGTACTTCCTGTCAATGATCCCCCCCGATGGATTAGTCTGGACAAATTTTCTTTTATTGAGGATGATTCTCTTATTGTTGAATTTAAAGAGTTTTATGACCAGGTTGAAGATATTGATGATGAGTTGGAGGACTTATGTTTTGAAGTTAAGGATAATGTTAATATACTTTGCAGGATAGATTATAGTAGAAAATTTATTTGTTTTTCTGCTCCTCGTAATTGGTATGGTTCAGAAGAGCTGACTTTTATTGTAAAAGATACTTCTGATGCCAGAGATCAAATTAAAAATACGGTTTCAGTTTATGATGATAAGTCTGATCCTCCCTTACCGTTTACCTTAATTCAGCCGTTGTCATATTCTTTTGAAAGCTGGCCGGATACTATTAAATTTGTTTGGCACAGTACTACTGATCCTGATTCAGCAAGCTGTGTATTTTATAAATGGCAGTTAAGATTACAGGGTGGGGGTGTTGTGGTTGATGAAAAAATATTTTTAGATGAGCAGGATACTGTTTTTTATTATAAACCTGATACTACCCTTCCTGCGGGTACCTATCTTTGGAATGTCTCTGCATATGATGAATCAAATTACAGTTATAAAGCTTATCCTCCTGGATCATTAATCTTGGAGCGTCCTACTGCTGTTGAAAGAAATGAAATTTCTGCACCAGATGATTTCAGACTTTTAGAAAATTTCCCCAATCCGTTCAACCCTGAGACAAAAATAAAATATGAGTTACCTGTTGCAGGAAATGTAACTATCAAAATTTATAATATGATGGGTCAGCAGGTAAGAATGCTGGTAAATGGTTTTAAAAAAGCTGGGTATCATCAGGTAATTTGGGATGGATGCAATGATGCATCACATAGAGTACCAAGCGGTGTATATATCTTCCTTATGCAGTCTGGGGCCAGAACCCTGATGCAGAAAGCATTATTAATGAAATAATTTTAAAAGTTATTCTATTCTTCTTTTATTCTTTCTTTCACCATTTCTGTTATACTTCTGAAATCAAGTTTTCCGCTTCCCATTTTGGGGAGATCAGGAATAACCATGAATTTTTTCGGAATTGCTATTTTGGGTAGTTGTTTCCCTAATTCTTTCATTATTTCTTTTTTATTAATTTTTTCTGATACAGCTGCTATTAACTGAGCTCCTTTAGTAGGATGGGGTACTTCAACAACACAGCAGTCAATGTGATCCGGAAGAGCAGTATTAAGGATACTTTCTGTATTAACCAGAGAAATCATCTCACCACCAATTTTTACAAACCGTTTTAATCTTCCTTTATGCCAGAGATATCCGTCTTCATCAAACATTCCCATATCTCCAGTATCATACCAGCTGTCTTTAATACGCAGAGAGGTTTCTTCAATATCATCGAAATAACCTTTCATCACATTCGGGCCTTTGACCAGAATTTTACCTTCTTTGTTTGCAGGTAATTCAGCACCTGTATCTATATCTACAATTTTAACTTCCTGATCCGGAAAGACTTTTCCGATACTTCCGGGACGGTTCTGTTTTGGGTTATTCACAGAAATTACCGGACTGGTTTCAGTAGTTCCGTATCCTTCCAGTAAGATTTTGTTATGTTTTTCTTTGTATCCTTTTCGTAATCTGTCCGGAGTTTTATCTGCTCCGGCAACCAGTATACGCAAAGACTCAAAATCACCCGGCTTTGATTCTCTTAAATAGCCTGAAAAGAATACCGGAGTAGCAGCAATCATTACCGGTTTTTCTTCTTTAATGATCTTGGGAATATTTTTAAAATCAAGTGGATTGGCATAGGTAATAGCAGTTGAACCTAAAAGCAAGGGAAGCCAGAAATTAACCATATGTCCGAAAACATGAAATAATGGAAGAATGCAAAGAATACTGTCTTCACTGCTCAATTGGAAAACTTCAATTGCACTGAGTGTATTTGAAGCCAGATTTTTATGGGTTAATTGCACTCCCTTGGGATCTTTTTCACTGCCGCTGGTAAAGAGAATCACAGCATTATCATTCTCCGTAGCTTTTGTAGTTGCTTTACAGATTGATGAAACAGATAATTTAGAACGTATTAAAGCTTTTATTTTATCAAACTTGGTAATACTTTCCATGATATCTTCGATAAATATCATACCATCAATTTTTGGACATTTAATTTTTTCCAGAAGTGCTTTGGAGGTGATTATTTTTTTAAATCCGCATTTGTTTTGGGCATAGATTGCATTTTTTTTGGCACCGGTTGAGTAGTTAACCATTACCGGAACTTTTCCTGCCATCAGAGTTCCTAATACAGTCAGAAATGATCCGGCAGAATTGGGAATCATTATCCCCAGGTAGCCTTTTTCATATTTATTAAATTTTCTCGCCAGCAGTATTGATGCAATTAAAGCCTTAGAGTATGGTACTCTTTTATCAGTTGTCCTGTCAATAATAGCTAATTTTTTGTTCATTTTTTTGGCATTCTTGACAAATTCATGATGTAATATCATAATTTCTCCCCTTAAATTTTTTTGTTTTACAAAAAATTATATTGTTTATTTACTGAGAAATTTTTATAACCATTAATATTGAATTACTTGTAAAAATATTAAATTTTTTAACAAAAAGCAATTTTTTTTTGATAGTTTTTTATTTTCGAAGATAAATACATATTCATTTTAAAATAAAAATTTATAGTTTTTCCTAAACAATATCATAAACAAGTTTTTTTAAGTAAATAAATTTTAATTAAAATGTCCTTGATACTATCATTAATCTTGTCTATAATGTTTATAAGAACATGAAACAATAAAACTTTTGGGCTGATTTAATATCTGAAAAAGACGCTGAGTAGTTTTTTAAGAAATAATTAGTTGAAGTCTCATACTTTTTTTAAGATAAAATAGGTAAATTTCCTATTGTTTTTTAAGCTGAAATATTTTTTTTATATATTATGGTCATAAATTACTAAGCATGATTTCTAAACAACCATTTAACAATCAGAATAACTAAGACCAATAGGAGAAAGCAGAATGGGAAAAAAGAAAGATATTTCCATAGTACTTTGCGGTCCGGCTGGTCAGGGGATAAAAACTGCTGAGGAAATAATGGTTTCAGTTTTCAGAAAGGCAGGTTTTAATGTCTTTGCCACTAAAGAATACATGTCACGTATCAGGGGTGGAAGCAATTCTACTTCATTACGAGTTTCATCGAAACAAATCAGGGCATTTGTCAACCGGATGGATATTTTAATTCCACTGGATAGCCAAGCTTTGGAACATGTTAAATCCCGCATTACTCAGGATACAATTGTGATTGGAGAAAAAGACATATTAAATATTAAAAATGAGAGTCAACAATATCAGTTTCATGATGTAGCTTTAACAAAACTGGCTAAAGAAGCCGGAGGTAAAATATATTCCAATATGGTTGTAGTTGGTATTATTACCGGACTTTTAAATATTGAAAAATCTCTGGTTCATACGTATGTAGAACAAAAATTCAGTAAGAAAAAAGAAGATATTATCAGAAAGAACATAAAGGCAATTGACAAGGGATTTGATGTCAGTTCAGGTTTAGCATCCGATTTGATTGTTGACATTAAGAGTAAAAAAACAGAACAGATCAAAGACGAGATTATCATTAACGGAGGTGAAGCAGTGAGTATGGGAGCAGTAGCCGGAGGATGTAATTTTATTGCATCCTATCCTATGACACCTGCTACATCAGTTTTGACATTTTTAGCTCAGCATGGGGGAAAATTCAATATTATTGCAGAGCAGGCAGAGGATGAGATCTCGGCAGTTAATATGGTTTTAGGTGCCTGGTATGCAGGAGCCCGGGGAATGGTGACTACGTCTGGTGGCGGCTTTGCTTTAATGGTAGAAGGTTTGAGCCTTTCTGCTATGCTGGAGACCCCTTTAGTCATACATCTTGCTCAAAGGCCGGGGCCGGCAACCGGTCTTCCTACCCGTACTGAACAGGGTGATCTCTTGTTCGCACTTCATGCCGGCCATGGAGAATTTCCCCGTATTATTTTTACTCCCGGAACTCCTGAAGATGCTTTTTATCTCACCCGGAAATCCTTTAATCTGGCTGATAAATATCAGATTCCTGTATTTGTTTTAACTGATCAGTATTTTATCGATTCCTATTATAATATACCGAAATTTGATTTATCCGGGATTAAAAATGAACAATACATTGTTAAGACCAGTAAGAATTACCAGCGGTATAAACTTACAGACAGCGGGATTTCTCCCCGGGGAATTCCGGGATATGGAAGCGGTCTGGTTGCAGTTGACAGTGATGAACATGACTATGAAGGGCATATTACCGAGGATCTGGATATACGCTCCCAAATGGTAGATAAACGGCTGAAGAAAATGAAAGAGTTGAGAAAAGAAGCATTCCTGCCGGAAAGAATTGGTTCTGATAACAGCAGTACTTTGGTGATCTGCTGGGGTTCAACTTTCAATATTATCAGGGAAGCTCTGGAAAATATTAATTCAAAAAATACAGCTTTGCTGTATTTCAAACAGGTTTTTCCGCTTCCGGATCAGACAGCTGATATTCTGGAAAAGGCGAATAAACTAATTATTGTGGAAAATAATGCCACTGCTCAATTTGCACAGTTATTGAAATATCAATTTGGTATTGACATTCCAACAAAAATTTTAAAGTATAATGGATCGACATTTTCAATGGAAGAACTGGTGTCAAAATTACGAAATGTAATGTAACAGGAGAAAACGATGAATAAAGATGAATATGAGCTGAAAGATATTGATGTAGCCTGGTGTCCCGGGTGCGGTAATTTTACTATCTGGAAGGTATTAAAGGAAACACTTACTGAATTGGAAATAAATCCCCGGGAGGTAGTGTTTGTTTCAGGTATTGGACAGGCAGCTAAAATGCCTCATTATCTTCGCTGTAATGTATTTAATGGTCTGCACGGCAGAGCACTGCCTCCGGCTACAGCCATTAAGACAGCCAATCCTAATCTTGTAGTGATTGCAGAGAGTGGTGACGGAGATATGTATGGTGAAGGAGGAAATCATTTTATTCATACGATCAGGCGAAATCCTGATATTGTCAATATTGTGCATAATAATATGGTATACGGCCTTACTAAAGGTCAGGCTTCTCCCACCAGCCGGCAGGGATTTGTCACTCCGGTGCAGGTTAACGGAGTAATCATGCAGCCGTTTAATCCCCTTACAGTTGCAATAGCTCTGGATGCTTCTTTTGTAGCCAGGACCAGTACTGTAGATACTGAAAAGATGAAAATGATTTTGAAGAAAGCAATCAATCATCCGGGTTATGCAATGGTAGATATTTTTCAACCATGTGTTTCCTTCAATAAAGTCAATACGTATAAGTGGTTTAAAGAACATACCTATTATCTGGAAGAAGAATATGACTATCAGAATAGATCTGATGCTTTCAACCGTGCTTTAGAAACAGAAAAAATGCCGTTGGGTATTTTTTATTTAAATCGAAATAAAAAAATTTTTGAACAAAGTCTTTCTGTGTATCGGGATAATAATACTCCTGTAATAAACAGACCGACAGAATTAGAAAAGTTACAACAATTTATTAATGAGAAAGGAGAGATATAATGAAAGTAACAATTGAGAGAGATGAATGTACTATGTGTGCTTTATGCTGGGAAACCTGTCCGGATGTTTTTGAGGAAAATCAGGATGATGGATTTTCTCAGATAGTGGAAGAATATCAAGAAAATGGTGAACTTGATAAGGGAGAAGTTCCTGACTCTTTATCTGATTGTGTAAATGAAGCAGCGGAAGAATGTCCGGTTGATATAATACATGTTGAATAAACGTAGGGTAAACTTTTATTCATCAATTGTATAACAGATAACAGGAAGTTAATTCTTAAAGGAGGAAGTAACAATGAAAAATTTGGGTGAATATATTCAACAAGCAGACTGGAAAACTGAAAAACATGTTCCGGTCATTGAATGTGAGGATAAAATAAAAGCAGATGAGATTTTTGAAGTAAAAGTGGGACTGGGTAAAGAAGTGGCACATCCTAATACCACTGAGCATCACATTCGCTGGATCAGTCTTTATTTTTATCCGGAAGGTGAAAAGTTTTCTTATGAAATAGGTCATTTTGAATTCAATGCTCATGGAGAAGCTGTAAAAGGGGCTAATGAAGGACCGGTTTATACACACCATCAGGTTGGTGTCAATATGAAAGTATCAAAATCCGGCACTCTGCATGCTCTGGCTTTCTGTAATATTCATGGACTCTGGGAAAACAGTAAAGATATTGAGGTAAGTTAAAGAGACTGGAAAAACATTTTTTAGAATTAAGGATAGTGATGTTGATTATGATTTCAATATCCATTCTGATACTAATAATGTGGAAAAAATTAAGAAATAATATTACATACATTAATCCATGGAGGCAATAATGATTGATATAAGCACTCAGTATATGGGAATAGAGTTAAAAAATCCTGTCATTGCCGGAGCCTGTAGTTTGACTTCAGATATGGAAACCATAAAACAAATTGAAAAAGCTGGTGCCGGGGCTTTGGTGACCAAATCACTTTTTGAGGAGCAAATTCAGCTGGAAAGATTTAAAATGGATGAGGACCGGGAAAAATACAGTTATCGTAATGCTGAAATGATAACTATATTTCCTGAATTGGAGCACGCAGGCCCCAAAGAACATCTCTACTGGGTTGAAAAAACCAAAAAAACTATCTCCATTCCAGTAATAGCAAGTCTTAATGCAGTGCATGAAGACACCTGGATTGAATATGCTCAATTGCTGGAGGAGACTGGTGTGGACGGGCTGGAATTAAATTTCTATGCTTTTCCCAGAAAATTTGACAGAGATCCGCAGCCTATTGAAAAGGAACAGATTTCTATTTTAAAAAAGATCAAAGAAAAGATCAACATACCTATTTCAGTTAAACTGAGTTATTTTTATACCAATATCCTCAATTTCATATCTCAAATAGATGAAGTAGGAGTAGATGGATTGGTTCTTTTCAATCGTCTTTTTCAGCCTGATATTGATATATATAAACAGAAAAATATCTTCCCTTTCAATCTCAGTGAAAGAGCAGATAACCGGCTTCCTCTGAGATATACCGGAATATTATCAGAGAATGTCAAAGCTGATATTTGCAGCAGTACAGGAATAACAGAGGGTGAGGATATTGTTAAAATGATTCTGGCAGGAGCTGAATCGGTTCAGGTTGTGAGCGCTTTGTATAAAAATGGAATCGATTATATCAGCGAGATGCTGAAAAATTTACAGTTCTGGATGGAACAGAAAAAATATACTTCCTTAAATGATTTCCGGGGAAAAATGAACAAGAAAAACAGTGATGATCCCTGGATATATACACGTACCCAGTATGTTAAACTGTTAATGAATCCTGAAGATTTATTAGAAAATTATCCGGTACCTTAATCGAGGAGAGTTTCCATGAAGGTTGCAGTTTTAGTAGAAAATCAGTATCAGGTTCTTGAGGTATGGTATCCCTTTCTTCGGCTTAGAGAAGAAGGCATAGAAACCGTTCTGGTGGGAACCGGTAAGAATAAATACCTGAGTAAAGAAGGCTATCCGGCTCAGGAAACAATGTCTGTGAAAAAGGCCAAGCCCAAAGATTTTAAGGGGGTAATTATCCCGGGCGGGTATGCTCCTGATCATCTGCGCCGGCATGCGGAAATCAACAATTTTGTGAAAAATATTTTTGTGTCCGGGAAACTGGCAGCTGCTATCTGTCACGGCGGATGGGTACTGGTCTCAGCCGGGATATTAAAGAATAAAAGAGTTACATCGTTTATAGCCATTAAAGATGATATGATCAATGCCGGAGCAGAATATCTGGATCAGGAAGTAGTGGTTGATAATAATCTTATTACTTCCAGGAATCCTTATGATCTTCCTGCTTTTTGCCGGGAAATCATTTCCTTTTTAAAATCAGGGTAAAAGTGAATGAAAGAAAGGATCATCAAGTACAAAGGCAGGTATATTGATATCTATTTTACAGTCGACCGCTGTACTCATGTTGCCGAATGCATCCTGGGTTCCCCGGAAGTGTTTAATGCGAGCAGACGACCCTGGATAGTAGCTGATGCAGCTGAACCAGATAAAGTGGCAGAGGTTATTCAACGCTGTCCTACCGGAGCTTTACATTTTAAAAGAAAAGACGGAGGTGCAGAGGAGGCGGTTCCGGCTGGAAATACGGTTCGTATTTGTCGACATGGTCCTCTGTATCTGAAAGGCGATCTGAAAATAAAGAATTTTGATGGATCACATGTAAAAGCAGGTTTTAAAACTAAGAAAAATGTTGTGTTACATCATTAAATAAGAGGTTAATCTGTAGATTTTGTCCAAATAAACGAAAATGAAGGAGATATAAGCATGCCGATCAGAAAATCAAGTGCAGAATGGAAAGGTAACTTAAAAGATGGTAAGGGAAGAATGAGTTTGGGAAGTGGTTCTTTTGTAGGAGCATATTCTTTTGGGTCCCGGTTTCAGGAATCACAGGGAACCAATCCGGAGGAACTTATCGGAGCAGCACATGCCGGCTGTTTTTCCATGGCCCTGGCAAACGATCTGGATAAGAATGGATATGCCCCCAAAACAATTCGTACAGAAGCTGAGGTTGAACTGGAAAAAACTGAGGAAGGATTTACTATTACTACTATTACTTTGAATACTCAGGCTGCAGTTGAGGGAGTGAAAGTTGAAAATTTTAAGAAGATTGCAAAAGGCGCAAAAGACGGCTGTCCGGTATCCCGGGCTTTGGGCGGGGTGGAAATTAAGCTTAGAGCTGAACTGATATAATGAATTATTCATTAAAAGTGAGAATCTTGGTTTAAATGGTTGTGCGATAAAGACAGGATGATTGTAGCCATTTCTTTATAATGACGGAATTTACTTTTGCTATTGGGAAAAAGGGTAATAAAATAAACATTTACAAAAATTAATTTTTGTTTTTCGATTGCGATAGCGATACCGATACTGAGATGATAATAATTAGCTAAATATGTGAAAGATTACATAAGGTAACTTTGATAAATCATCTATATAAGGGGAGATATATGAAAGTGTGTGTTGATCAGGCTAAATGTGAAACAAACGGAGTATGTGTTAAAATATGTCCGGAAATTTTTACTTTCGAACCCGGGAACAAGAAAGCGATTGCAAAAATAACAGAAGTGCCTGAAGATCTTGAGGAAAAATGCAAAGAAGCATTCCGTAAGTGTCCGGTTGGTGCAATCTGTTTAAATGAGTAAAAATAAAAAGATATAAAATAAGGAGCCTAAAAGATGGCAATTGATCCTATTTGCGGTATGAAAGTAGATGAAAAGCAAGGATTGAAAATCACCCATGAGGGAGAAACCTATTATTTCTGCAGTGAGCATTGTATGAAAAAATTTATAGAAGAAAATGAGATTACCGGTGCTCAATGTACCGAATGTGCACCAGGTGGCAAGCAGCCAATTTATCGTAACAAGCTGGTTATTGTAGTTTCTGTTTTAGCAGTACTGTCAGTTTTATCCCTGTGGATTCAATTTCTTCAAGCTTTCCGGACGGAATTGTTCGACTACTTCCGTATGATCTGGTGGGCGATTTTATTAGGACTGGTTCTCGGAGGTGTGATCGATTATTTTATTCCCAGGGAGTATGTTTCCCATATACTCGCACGGCCCTCAAAACGAACCATTGTTTATTCCGTATTTGTTGGATTTCTCATGAGTGCCTGTTCCCATGGAATACTGGCGCTTGCTATTCAGCTCTACAAAAAGGGGGCTTCGGTTCCGGCTGTGGTGGCCTTTCTTCTGGCCAGTCCCTGGGCAAATATGACCCTGACCATAATGCTCATAGGTCTTTTCGGACTTAAGGCACTTTTTATTATTCTTTCTGCTATTGTAATTGCAATCATTACCGGACTGATATTCCAGGTTCTGGAGAAGAAAAAGCGGGTGGAAACCAATCCTCATTCTGCACCATATGATGAAACCTTCTCCATTGTAAAAGATGTTAAAAAAAGAGTGAAGCACACCAGGCTGACTGTTTCATCAGTTGGTACTGCATTCAAGGGCATTTTTCAGGGGGTGATCAGCCTGAGCAATATGGTTCTCTGGTGGATTCTAATTGGTATGGGACTGGCCAGTCTGGCCGGAGCCTATGTTCCCAGTTCTTTTTTCATGAACTATATGGGACCGACTTTTCTGGGACTTCTGGTTACTCTGGCTTTTGCCACCATTATTGAGATCTGTTCTGAAGGATCAGCTCCTATGGCTTTTGAGATTTTCAAGCAGACTGCTGCCTTTGGCAACAGTTTTGTATTTCTTATGGCTGGTGTGGTTACCGATTATACTGAGATAGGACTGTTATGGAATAATGTAGGAAAGAAAACCGCAATCATGCTGCCGGTGATCACAGTTCCTCAAGTGATCTTACTGGGTATGCTGGCCAACTGGCTGTTTTA
>CAZETW010000054.1:0-1131 GCA_964515295.1 uncultured bacterium
TTAATTTCCTTTAATAATTTCATCCATAACCTTGACAGCTCCTACTCCGTCTTTTGCATATCCGTCTGCATTGATCTGTTTTGCATATTTCTTGGTAACCACTGCTCCGCCGACCACAACTTTTGTCTTGATATTGTGTTTTTGGAAAGCTTCAATTACTTTTGGCATTTGTACAACTGTAGTGGTCATGAGAGCTGAAAGCCCTATTGCATCCGGATTCAGCTCTTTGGTTTTTTCCAGAATAGTCTCTATCTCAACATTTTTACCAAGATCAATTACTTCATATCCCTGATTTTTTAAAAAAAGACCAACAATATTTTTACCAATATCATGTACATCTCCCTTTACAGTACATAGTAACACTCTTCCGGATTTTGAGGCTTCCTTTTTTTCAAAATAAGGTTCAATAATCTCAAAAGCTTTCTGCATAGTTTCAGCAGCAAGAATCATCTGGGGCAGATAGATCTCTTTTTTATCATAAAGATTACCAACTTCTCTTATAGCTGGTATTAGACAATCATTATTTATCTCAACAGGTTTCTTACCTTTCTCTAAGGCTTTCCTGACCAGATTTGTAATGTCATTTTTATTCCCTGTAACTACGGCATTAAAAATTTTCTGAGATGTACCTTCTGACTGTTTTTTAACTGAATCACTTTTTATTTTCTTTTTTTTCTGTTTAAAACTAAAAATAAACTGTCTGGAATCTTTATCCCGGACAGTTAAAACAGATGCAGCACGTACACTCTCCATCATACGATGATCACCAGGATTAATAATAGCAGCATCCAGTCCATGAGACATCGCCATACTTAAAAATACAGAATTTATCACACTTCTCTGGGGAAGGCCGTAAGAAATATTTGAAACTCCCAGCACAGTAGGTAATCCTAACTCTTCTTTAACTTGACGGACTGCCTGCAAGGTTGCCTCAGCCCGTTTCTGCTGAGCAGACACAGTTAAGGTTAAACAGTCACAAATTAAATTCTCACGTTTAATGTTGTGCTCTTCAGCTCTTTCAACGATTCCTTTCAGTATGTTAATTCTTTTCTCAGCAGTTTTAGGAATGCCTTTTTCCCCTACTGCAAGACACAAAAGACCGGCTCCGTATTTTGCTGCTAAGGGGATAAT
>CAZETW010000054.1:1231-17946 GCA_964515295.1 uncultured bacterium
CCCCTACTGCAAGACACAAAAGACCGGCTCCGTATTTTGCTGCTAAGGGGATAATCTCATCCAGGCTTTCTGTACTTCCATTAACTGAATTGATCAATGGTTTTCCTGCACTCTCAATTAAGGCAGCTTCCACAGCAGCAGGATTCGTACTGTCAATAGCAAGAGGTGTTTTTACTACATTTTCTATTGCCCGAACAGCTTTTTGCATAAATTCAGGTTCATCAATACCAGGTACTCCTATATTGACATCTAATACATGAGCTCCTTCTTTTTCTTCCTGTATTGCTTCTTTTTGTATTAAGGATAACTCACTATTGCGAATAGCATTTTCCAGATCTTTACGATTGGTCGGATTTATTCTCTCCCCTATAATACAAAAGGGTAATTCCGATCCAATGGTAACAGTCTTTACCCGACTGGATAATTTCAATTTTTCTTTAATGCTGCGTTTTACCGGAACTGCTTTAGCCAGTCTGTTTCTTAAAGCTTTAGTAAATTCAGGAGTACTTCCGCAACAGGTCCCTACAATATTTGCACCAATCTGTACAAATTTTTCCGCAAATTCTGCCATTTGCTGAGCAGTGACATGAAAAACAGTTTTCCCGTTTTTTAACTGCGGTAACCCAGCATTAGGCTCCACGAGAACCGGAATATTTACACTTTGGGCATACCTCCCCACTATTTCGAGCATTGGCTCCGGACCTGTTGAACAATTAACCCCAATTGCATCAACTCCCAGGGAAGATAAGACATTTGCAGCTGTTTCCGGATCAGTACCGGTAAAAGTTTTATATTCTTCCTCATAAGTCATACTGGCCATAATCGGTTTATCAGTTAATTGCTTAATGGCAATAACAGCTGCTTTTATTTCTTTAAGATCAGCAAAAGTCTCAAGTAAAAAAAGATCGACTCCGCCTTCAAGAAGTGCACCTGCTTGTTCGGTGAAAGTATCCAATGCTTGTGAAAAAGTAAATTCACCTAAAGGACTGACTAATTTACCAGTTGGACCGATAATACCAGCCACTCTCACCTTTTCACCGGCTACTTTTTTTGCATTCTTAGCAGCAGTATAATTGATTTCCTTAACCCTTCTTCCAACATTATATTCATTTAATTTTATTCTGTTTGCACCAAAAGTATTGGTCGAGAGAATGTCTGTACCAGCTTTAATATACTGATCATATAGGGATATAACCATATCTTCATGCTCAATATTTGCCATATCAATACAACTTCCGGGCGGAAGATGTGGTTGAAGCATAGTTCCCATAACACCATCGAGTATTAATACTTTAGACTGGGTTGTTTCAAAAAATTCATACTTATTCATCAGTATCACCTTTAGTCACATTGATCAGGCCGGATTCCTCTAATAAACGAGGCGTTATTTTCTCCCACATTAAAGGCATAAGATGTATTCCTTTTACACCTATAACCTTCTGCAGCTCTTGAATAATTTCACTTGCAATTTTTACTCCCTCTCTTTTTTTTTCCTTTTTGCCTCCTGCATTTTTCATCCTATTAACCAAATTATCCGGTATCACTACTCCGGGAACATCCTTCTTCATATATTCCAGGGCTTTTTCCGATTTGACCGGCATAACCCCGGCAAGAATTGCTGTTTTCTCATGCAGTCCGTTTTCTCTTACTCTTTTCATCCATTCCTTAAATATATCTATATTAAACACCGGTTGTGTCTGAATGAATCCGGCACCTGCCTTTATTTTTTTCATCAACCGTATTATTCGCATTTCCATAGGCGGCGCAAAAGGATTTGCTGCTGCTCCGATAAACAGTTCAGGAGGAGTTTTTATTTTATCTCCATTGATAAATTGACCGTTATTCATTTTATTTACTGCTGCAATCAGCTGTATGGAATCGATATCAAATACAGGTTTTGCCTCCGGATGATTTCCGAATTTCTGATAATCCCCGGTAAGACATAAAACATTTTCGATACCTAAGGATGCAGCTCCCAGTAGATCACTTTGGATTGCTATTCGATTACGATCTCTGCAGGTCATCTGGATAACAGGTTCCAATCCTTCCTGAATAGCAATAACAGCTGAGGCTATACTTGATAATCTTACTATTGCTGTCTGATTATCAGTGATGTTCACTGCATCAACATAATCCTTGAAATATTTAGTCTTCCTGCGAATCACTTTATCACTTGCACTTTGGGGTGGTCCCAATTCCGAAGTAATAACAAATTTTCCTGATTTAATCTTCTCTTTTAATGTCATTATTTCCTTTCAATTTTTTAACGAATATCTTAGGAGGATCAATTCTTTTTGTAAATACATTTAACCAGGCAGAAGTCTTCTCCAGTTTCCAATTGTGCATCAATTCAATTCTATATAAAAATGGAATTCTTCCTAACAGTTTTGACCGTTTATAAATGAGATACCAGATACATTTTCTCTCCGGATAGACTTCACAATGTCCATCTTCTCTGGTTCCTCCACAGGGACCGTTCCTTAATCTTTTTGGACATCGCTGCGAACAGACCAATCCGGTGTGACTCAATAAACACTCTCCGCAGTGATGACATTTAAAAATTGGAACTTTAATTAAATCCTCAAAAATTAACATAATCCGGGATAATAATTTCTCAGCTCTGGAACGTTCTCCAAGATCAGTTTTACATAATTTCGAAATATTTTCAGACACGCAGCCTCCTTAACTTTCTGTGGTTTCGTATTATATTAATATATAATGCTCTTAATACAATTACAAGTAAAATTAAATATTATCTGCTCATGGCTTAATTATTGCAATGGTAATTATTAATATAGTAAATGAAAGAAAGTTTTCAATTATCAAATAATGCATTTCAAAATGAATTACATAGGCAATTAATATGTCATCGGAAGAAAATGGATTTACATTAATTGAATTAGTTATAGTTATTGTAATTTTAGGTATAGTTGTAACCTCTGTTAGTGCTTACTTTGCTGGTATGCAGGAAAAAATCAATGCATCGGCCTGTAAAGCAAATCAATTGTCACTTATACAGGCACAAAAATTACATTATACTCACTATTATTTTAATGAATCAGATGGAAGATATGCTGAAGAATTAGAGGAATTAATCCCGTTTATTCAGCATGAAAGTATTCCCATATGTCCATCACAAGGTTCTTATTTAATAGAGGAAGATGGTGGTATAACCTGTTCGATTCCCGGACATAAGAGAATAAATTAATATTTACTATATATTTTCTTTTAAATCCATTAACACCGAATATGCATAAATTGCAAAACTTGCCAGCCAATGTTCTCCTTCATAATTTCCGCTTAAAATATTCTGTAACCCTGAGTTAAAATGGGTAAGTCCGTTTTTTATTAGTATATTTCTTTTAGCATTGTTTTCTGGTAAAACTGCAGCTATTCCAAACATGCACCAGGCACGGCTTATATTCAATCCATCCAGATGAACGATTTTAGGATCTGACCGATCAGCTACAGTTGCCGGTATTAAAATATTATCCGGTATTCTGCTGATCAATCGAGCCAGAGGTGATACATTTTCTGCCCAGCTTTTACCCTGAGTATCATCCCAGGTCTTTAATTCTGTATAAAGCTTTAGAAGCCAGGCCCAGCCGTAGGTTCTTTCAAATGATTTTCTGTTCTGCTGCTGAAAATATTCTACTTCCTTAGTAATATTTTCAGCTTGTAAATTCCCATCAATTGACTTTCTGATCTGTTCGGCGTTAGAGATGTCAGGATACATCTTTAAGAGTTTTACCAGCATCCAATGACCATGAACAGCAGAATGCCAGTCAAAACAGCCGTAGAAAGCAGGATGCATATCTCTGGGAATATGGATATCCTCAGGACTGTTTATCACATGACCTGGTTTATAAGGATATTCTTTTGTAATGCATTTCAGGGCTAAATGAGACAAATCATAGGCATTTCCCTGATATAACTGAAATTCTTTAATATCTTCTAAAAGTTGCTCTTTTTCTATATCTTTCTTTCCACAACCGAATAAAAAACTAAATAATAATAGCGAGTAAATTAAAAATTGTTTTCCTTTCATCTTACCTCCTCAAGGGATTATATATATGGACACATGAATTATAGAATACATCTGCTGCCTCCATTAAGGATTCAGAGAGAGTGGGATGAGGATGAATCGTATGACCAAGCTGAAAAGCCTTTAATGCGTTTTCAACACACAAAGCACCTTCTGAAATTAACTCTCCTGCATGAGGACCTGTAATCCCAACTCCTAATATATGCTCGGTTGCAGGATCAATAATTAATTTAGTAACTCCGTCCATTCTTCCCAGAGAAGAAGCTCTGCCTGATGCACCCCAGGGAAATTTTGCCACTTTATAATTTATTCCAGTCTTTTTAGCTTCTTCTTCAGTTAATCCGCACCAGGCTATTTCCGGATCAGTGAAAAGAACGGAAGGAATGGCTTTAGGATTAAATGGTTTATCATTACCAAGCATTGATTCCACTGCTGATTTTGCCTCATGCGTTGCTTTATGAGCCAGCATCACTCCTCCAACTACATCTCCAACTGCATAGATGTTTGATTCCGCAGTTTTTCGATGACTATCAACTTCTATAAAACCCTTTTCATCTGTTGAAATGTTAGTATTCTCCAGTCCCAGATCTTGTGAATTTGGTACACGACCTATTGATACCAGTACCTTATCATATATCTTCGTTTCAACACTGTCATCTTTGCCTTTTAAACTGACTTTAATTTTATTGTCCACCTTCTCCATATCAATAACAGTTGAATTAACCATGATGGAAGCAAATGTCTTTCTGGCTGTCATAGAATAGGTTCTCACCAGATCATTATCACTGCCTGGAAGTATTTGATCCATCATCTCAACTACAGATACTTTACTTCCCAGAGCAGCATATATAGTCCCCATTTCCAGACCAATGTACCCGCCTCCAATCACTAGAAGGGTGTCCGGAATGTCTGGTATCTCCAGTCCTTCTTTTGAATTCACAATCGATGATGAATTAATGGTTATATGTGGCAGAGAAGCAGGAGAAGAACCGGTTGCAATAATACATTTATCAAATTTAATTTTTTCCTCCTCAGATCCTTTATCAACAACTAATGACTGAGAATCAACAAATTTTGCCTCTCCCTGTATATATTTGATATTCCTTTTTTTTCCAAGCTGACCGAGTCCTGTCACATTTTTATTTATTACCTGATCTTTCCATTTTCTTAATGTTTCAAGATCAATATCCGGATCAGAAAAAGTTACTCCAAAACGAGAAGATTTTTTTGCTTCTCTTATAATATCGCATACATGAAGCAGTGTTTTGGTTGGTATACACCCCCGGTATAAGCACACCCCACCAGGATTCTCCTCTTTATCAATCAAAGTAACATTTATTCCTTTATCCGCTGCATGAAAAGCTGCCGGATATCCCCCCGGACCTGCTCCAATAACTACAAGATCTTTTTTCGTTTCTGACATATAAACTCCTCTGCTTTGATTAAATTCATAAATACTTATTTTTATTGATATTGTAATATTACAAAAATTTACAGAGGGTAAACTGGGTATATTTCATTGAATATATTTTAAATTACGAATTTATTAAATATTTTACTTCTTCGTTTGTTTAACAAAATCAATCACTTCAATAGAAGGCATCCTAAAGGAAAATAATGAGGATAATTTACTGTAAAAGAATATGTTTTTACTTTAGACATTAATTAAAAGTTACTCGAGAATGATAATGTTGAGTATAACTTTCTGTACCTGGTTCACATTTTTGCACAAGAAATGAACCAAGAGGATATTTTTTACTAGTTTCTTTTATTGCTACTATATCAGAATCATAAGAACCAATAACTTCTTCCCCTCTTATAACAATATATTTCCCATTATATTTATTAACTAATTTACCTTGATTCTTTATATAATAATTGAACTCTTTTTTAAGTTTCTTTTTCATAAAAACTTACCTCACTATTAATTAGAAAAATATTTTTTAATATTTACTTAATCAATGTAATAATTAATACATTCTTTGTCAAGTTGCTATAAATTTTATTTTTCAGGAAGTTTGGTAATTTATATTCGTAATAAAAATTCGTACGCCCGTTGGGGCTCGAACCCAAAACCTCAGGCTCCGGAGGCCTGCGCTCTATCCAATTGAGCTACGGGCGCATTAAAATAATTATCAATCTTCTTAAAGATATAAATATTTTGTTATTATGCAAAAAAATTTTTACATTAAATAATATATATTAAATAATAGGAGTTGTCATGAAAAAGACTATTGGCATACTTGGAGGAATGACGCCAAAATCTACTGCTCTGATTTATAATGATATTATTGATTCGTATCAGAAACAATTCAATGATTACTCTTTTCCCGAATTATTAATTTACAGTGTATCTTTTCAAAATTATGTTGACTGGATGCAAGATGGCAATTGGGATGCTATTGCTGATGGACTAATTAAAGCTGTACATTCACTTGATAAAGCCGGAGCTGATTTCTGTATTATATCGACCAATACGATGCATAAGGTATATGACAGGATAGAAAAAGAATCACCAGTACCAATGCTGAATATTATTGATGCAGTTGCAGATGAAATCACCCGCTGTGGTTTAAAGAAAGTTACTTTACTCGGTACCCGCTATACTATGAGTGATACATTTTATACAGAAGGATTAAAGAAACACGGTATTGAAACAGTTGTTCCTGAAAAGAATGATATTGATGTAATACATGACATCATTTTTGAAGAACTGGGAAAAGAAATAATCAATGACGATTCCAGAAAAAAAATAATTACTATCATTGAAAATTTACATTCCCAAGGATCTGAAGGTGTCATACTGGGATGCACGGAACTGCCATTAATAATCAACGAAGAAAATTCACCCACAAAAATTTTTGATTCTGTAAAAATACTTTCTTCAAAAGCCTTGAATTATTCTTTAAAATAAATTAATACTTATAAATAATTTTAAAATCATATAGAAATATTTAGAAAATAATTTTTATATATATGTCTCGTTAATTTATTAGGGATATCTATACATGAAAAATATATTTATAGCAGCAACTGGAAAAGATGTCGGAAAATCTACAATTTCTTTTGCTTTACTGGATTTACTGATTAAAGATAACCGGGAAGTTGCATTTATGAAACCAGTCGGACAGCGCTGGCTCCATTCCAAATGGGGTAAAGTAGAAGAAGATGTAATTTTAATGAAACAGATATTTCAATTTCCGGCAAGCCCTCCGCTTATGAATCCAATTGTTGTCGAAAAAGGATTTACTGAAGAATATCTGTATAAAATAATTAAACCAAATATTCACCGAAAAATATTAAATGCATATGAAAAAATTTCAAAAGACAAAGAATTTGTGCTTATTGAAGGTACAGGTCATGCAGGAGTTGGTTCTGTCTTTAACGCTTCAAATGCTGATGTTGCTAAAATGCTGAATGCTGATGTTGTATTAGTTGTGGACGGCGGTATAGGCAGTGCTATTGACAGTCTTGAATTAAACCGTTCTTTTTTTATTAACCATGGTGTCAATATTGTCGGAGTAATTGTAAATAAAGTTATACCTGACAAATCTGAAAAAATTAAAAAAGCCATCAGCGCCTACTGTAAAAAACATAAAATAAAATTTTTAGGTATCATCCCTTATTCAACAATCTTAAGTAATCCTACTCTGGGACAAATTATTAATGAATTAAATCCAAAAATTATCCATGAAACAAATGAGCGTAAAACAGTTATAGATACATTTGCAATAGGTGCGACAAGTCTTGAAGAATTTATAGAATACGTAAAAGATATGAAGGGAAATATTCTGTTAATTCTGCCCTCACTGAGACTTGATATGATTTTTACTATTCCAAATTTGAAAAATTTTTTTGAAAATAAGAAAACCAAAATTCATACTATTCTCTTTACCGGCAAACATGAACCATCACCAATAGCAATTAAAACACTGATTAATGAAAAAATAAATATTCTCTGGAAAAAAGGAGATACCTACAGCGTTGCTTCCAAATTATCATCTATATCAATTAAAACCCGTCCAGAAGATATATATAAGATTGAAGAAATAAAAAATATCGTTATTCGTAATATATATTATAAAAAATTATTCCAATCTATCTCACAATCTAAAATCATCATTACATTAACCACAAAAATAATTAATAAATTTATATTTATATGGGAAAAAATAAGAACTTTTTTTAATAATATCTGACTTAACCGGCAGCCCAATCTAAACAAAAATTGTTTATTCGTAACTTTGATCTTTATCCGAGAAAACAACTTTATACTGAGTACCGCTTTTTCTTTTTATCTCTAACTTACCCCCAATCTGTTCGGTCAGTAAATGAATTAATTTCAACCCCAAAGATGTTGATTTTTTAACATTAAATTTTTCAGGTAATCCAACACCATTATCTCTCACCAAAAACTCATATTGACTATTTTTCCGAAGAAATTCAATCATAATCTTACCTTTTTTCTTTTTAGGAAAAGCATGTTTTAATGAGTTAGTTATAATTTCGTTTAATATAAGACCACAGGGAATTGCTTTGTTAATGTCCAGATATATATCTTTTAATTTCATATTCAAAGTAATTGTTTTACCTCCGGAAAGACCTGATATTAACCCTTTGGCCATAGTCTTTATATACATTTTCATATTTATACGTGAAAAATTTTCTGTTTGATAAAGTTGATCATGCACTAAAGCCATAGAATAGACTCTGTCTCTGGTCTCATGAAAAGCACTCAGAGCCTGATCTTTATTCTCTATCTGACGACTTTGCAGATTTAACAGACTCACAATTACATTAAGATTATTCTTGACTCGATGATGAACTTCTTTAAGAAGGACTTCCTTCTCTTTTAGATCATTTTTAATCTGTTGTTTTGCTACCTGCTGATCTGTTATATCGACACAAGCTCCAATTCTTTTAATTGGTTCTCCTCTATTGTTTAACAAAGGTACTCCCATATCTACCCAATAGCGCCAAGAGCCGTCTTTTTTTCTGATTCTATATTCAACTTGAGCTGGTTCAATAGATTTCCTATGTTCCTCAACCTCAGCTTGAATATTTTTTTGCTCTTTAGAGTGAATAAGGTTCAGCCAACCCTTTAAGGTATAAGGTATTTCTCCCTCTTTAAAACCCAGAGCTTTTTCCAGACCACCATACCATTCCAGACTATCGGTTTTGATATCCCATTCATAAATCACATCACTGGCTGCTTTTGCTGCCAGTCGAAACCTTTTTTCACTCTGTCTAACTGCTTCCTCATATTTTTTCCGTTCCGTGATATCTCGTGCAACACTATGCATATAAGGTTTATTACTGATAAAAATGCGATGATTGCTGAATTCTGTATCTACTTTTTTACCGTTTTTACATAAAATTTTTGCTTCACTGGTCACTTCTTCACCATTCATTATACGATTAAAATATTTTCCATATGCTTCAAGATCCATAGGTTCATGAATGTCTGGAATACTCATGTTAAGTAACTCAGTTTTATTATACCCTGTTAACTTGCCCGCTGCCTTATTAACATCTATGAATCTACCTTGTTTATCTGTGATAAAAATTGCATCTCGAGATCCCTCAAATATTTCTCTAAACCAAATTTCAGAAGACTTAAGTGCTTTCTCTGTTTGTATACGTTTAGTGATCTCACGACCAATCCCCTGAACAGCATAGGGTTTATTTTTTTTGTAAATTACAGAAGATTTAGTTTCTACCCATATAATATCTCCCTTTTTAGTTTCTAACTTAAATTGAGTAATTTCTTTTTGATATCCGGTTTTTATAAGTTCTTTTAATATTTTTCTTGCTTTAGTCATCTGATCTTCACTGGCAAGCAGGGTAATAAAATCTAAATTTTTAATCTCTTCTTTAGAATAACCAAAAAGATCTAATGTTGCAGTGTTGGCATCTAAAAAATTCCCTTGAAAATCATGAATGAACACAAGATCAAGTGAACGGTCATACAAAGCATTATACCGCTCCTCGCTTTCTTTCAAGGCTAATTCTGTCTGTCTGCGTTGTAAAATTTCAGATACATGACTGGTAATTGTTTCGATAGCTGAACTATAATTGATATTTTGACCTTCTGCTGTAAGAATTATGATACCACCATATGGTTTATTTTCCAAAGCAAATCCAACTGTAAAAGTATTTTCAATACCCAAAAATTTTTCAGCAGTTCGACAGGCAACCTTGGGTATCAACCCTTCCATTAGATCATAAATCCCGCCGGAAATGTATTCAAGTTTACCAGTAGTATATAAATGAGCAAAGTCCCCCATTTGTTCCGGATGAAAAGCAAGCTTTTTGGGATCTTTTCCTAAAATATCAAGTATGGGTTTAATAGTATTTTCAAAACCGATCATAGATCTCACCCTGACTGCATCTATCTCTGGATCAAAAAGTGAAACAACAACATAAGCATCAGGATTATACTTCTTAATAACTTTTCCTATATAATCACATATAGTATCAACATTCTGCATACGACTGATTTTCATAATAGTATCATTGATAAAATTAAGTTCCTGAAGAGTCTGTTTCTGTTTTTCTTCTATTTTCTTTTGTAGGGTAACATCATGAGCCATACTTAAAACCAGTCTTCTTTCTTTTTCATCTGTACCAAGGGGAGAGGAATTAAAATGCCAGACAACTTTTCTCCCTTGCTTGGTTTTTATTGTATATTCACCCTCATCAATACTTTTATTGAGTGAATACAGTTTATCAATATCTTCTTTTAATTTATCTTTCCTTTCACCATAAGCCTTTTTAGTCCATTCAGAAATGGTAGGAATTTCCTTTGATTTGTAACCACTGATATCCTCCCATATTTTATTAACCAGAATAACCTCTCCATCTTCAGCATGAACCATGGCAGGAAAGGGAGCTTCCATGATAGATCCTCTGAATTTTTCCTCGCTTTTGCGTAGAGCTTTTAAAGCTTTCTTTCGTTCGGTAATATCTCGTATTGTTCCCTGATAGGCTACAACCTTACCTTTATCATTCTTAACAGAGACAGTTGTAATTAAAGTATGAATAATACTACCATCTTTTTTCTTTAGGTCCACCGGATTTTCTTTTACATATCCTTTCTTTTCGATCAATGAAATATGACGTCTTCGATCTTCTGCGGTCACATACAAATCCGGTATTTTTACTTTACTGAGTTCTTCTTTACTTTTATATCCAAATAATTCTACTGCCGCCTCATTAAAATCTATCCAATAGCCCTCTTTGGACGTGATAAACACACAATCTCTGCTGGTTTTAAAGAAGGTACGGTATTTTTCTTCACTTTTACGAATTGCTTCCACAGCTTCCTTGCGCTGAGTAATCTCTTCAATAACACCCACTACTCCTTCAATCCTGCCTTCACTGTTACGTAATGGAAAATAGCTTTCTGATGTCCATCCTTCTTTACCATTTTTTAATTTGTATCGTAATTCTTGATTGACGACCGAATCGCCTTTCATGGCATTTTTTATTGCCTTTTTAATGTTTCCCTCGAGGAATGAAAATTTCTTCCAGGGTATCTTTCCAATTACTTCTTCTCTTCCAGTATCTGATATCTCTTCCATACTTGCATTCCACTGGGAATATCTGTAATCCTTATTCACCACCAGAATACCTTCTTTTATTGATCCAAAAACATTCCTGAATAATCTTTCACTTTCATGCAATTTACTCTCTACCTGAGCCCGGATAATAAATGTCCCAATCTGACCGGCAATAACCTCCAGAGCCTGGGAAGAAAACTCTGATATTTTCTCCAGTTCTCGTGACGATACATGTAAACTACCGATAACTTTATCCTTATGCCAAATAGGAATGAGTGAAAAAGCTTTTATCCCTTCCTCTAACTCTGCCTTACTCATAGGAACATTCAATTCTGAGTATTGCAAATGAATAGCTTTACCTTTTTTGACCAATTTAGTTCGTGGGGATTCAGCTGGGTAAAATGATGCTTTATCTACAAATTCTCTGGACAGTCCCTGGTGATACATTAAATTAAGCGCACCTGAATCCTTATCTATAAAATATACACTACCAGCATCCATATCCGAAATACTTAAAACGGTTTCAACACTTAAACGCAGTATTTCTTTAACCGATGATGTCTTAGAAACAGCTAAAGCCAAATCACCCTGTGCTTTAGTTAATTGTTCCCGCCATTTCCGTTCAGTAATATCTCTGGACGAACTAACAAAATAAATGGTATTTCCACTATCATCCGAGATTATTTTATTAATAGACTCAAACCAGATATGTTCTCCCGATTTTTTACGAATACGGTAAGTTAAGTAAATACTTTCTCCTTTATGAACTCTCTTCGATTTTATCCTTAAATCTTTTATGTCTTCCGGATGTACAAGTTCCCAAGGATTAGTACCTATAAGTTCAGTGGAATTATAACCTAGTATATATTTACAGGAAGGACTGACATAAATATATCTGCCATCCGGTTGATGAAGACATATAACATCCTTAGAATTTTCTGATATAAGTCTGAATTTTTCCTCAGTTTTACGAAGAGTTTCCTCTACTTCGATACTATAAAGAGCAAAAGCAATATCACTTGCTACTTCACTGAATAACTCCTGACCTTCTTGATCTATCGCAAAATGGACAGGAAGAATAACTGATAACAATCCGTACACCTTACTTTTATATTCCATTCGTACAGTCATAGCTCGTTTTTTCTTAGTACATTCTAATATGGGACACTTTTTGCAATCTGACTTTGTAGAATCAATAATAACAACTTCCGTTTGTTTTAATGCATTCCTACAGCATTCACATATCTTATCACTTTTCATCTGTGCTGTGAATTCAGTGAATTTTTCTCCTAAACCTGATTCTGCCGAGGCTATGGGATGATTTTTATCATCCAAGAGAATGATCCAGGAACTTTCATATCCCCGGGTTTCGGTAAGCAGTTCGCAGGCTTTATGGATAAGTTTATCCCTGTTTTTTTCCTTGGTAATAAGTTGATTGACATTACGTACTGCTTTGAGCACATTAGTAAGATAATTAATCTTATCTTCAGCCTGTTTTCTTTCACTTACATCAGTAAAAAATCCTACATTGCATTCACGATCATCGATCTTCATCTTGGTTGTACTGATATCGGCATAAAATATAGTACCATCCTTTTTTTTACAGGGCAGTTCATACGCGGTAATTCTTTTTCCTCTGGCTTGTGCCTTGAATTCATTAATAATCCGACTTAATGCATCTTTAGGATGAATATTCTTTACATTCATTTTTTTGAATTCATCTTCCGAATATCCGAACATTTTACATGCTGCCGGATTAGCGTAAAGAAAATCTCTGGTATTAATGTCTGCAATGATAATACCCTCGGGCGCTCCTGTAAACAAATCATGATATCTTTTTTCACTTTCCCTAAGTGCTTGTTCCGCTTTTCTTTTCTCTGTAATATCTTCTCCGGAACTTAAAGTACCAATAATTTTCCTTTTCTCATCCCGTAATACCTTGTTATGCCATTTAATTATTTTCTCTTCACCCTTTTTTGTCAATACTGGATTTTCATAATATTCAACAGGCTCAATGTCACCTTTCATTAATTGTTCATAAACTTTTTTAACTTCAGCTCTATATTGTGATGGTACAAAATGATTGAACCAATTTTTACCCAGAATTTCTTTTTCTGGATACTTAAGTATTTTACTAGCGTTCTTATTAATACGGCAGACTTTTCCTGTTTTATCTAGGACAATAAACATAACTCCAGCTAATCGAAAAAAGGATTGTGCTTTAATATCACTAAATTGTTCTTTATTATCTTTCATTCTTTTCTCTTTAATTAAGAAATTTTTTATTTGTAAAACAAATAATATCTTATTTAGTGTTCAATATCCGACACAAGATATTAAAACTATACAATACAAGCCATATTAAAGATCAAAATGATATACTTGAATAACAGCAAAAACTAAACCATAATTTATACAATAAAAAGGAGGGGTAATATAAATATTCTCTTTATGAATGTTAGGTAAAAATTAACATTTTAATAAAATTCATTCATAAAATATATTCCGAAATAATAAATATCAGCTTAAAATAAAATCCCTACTTAAAGGAAATTTCTCCAAAAAGTAGGAATTTATACAATATTATATCTAAAACCTATGCTATATCTCTGTAATCCATATCTAAATGTTTAATACCTTCTTCCTGGGTTTCAAAAAAGAATTTTTGTTCAAAAAAGGCAGGTGAGAGATCATTGAGCCAGACAGCATTCTCATTTAATTGTGCGAAAAAGAGACGATCGACCCAATCAGGGTTTTTCCCCTGAATGAAGCGTAATCCTATTACCCTGTCCCCTAAAACATCCACTTCACCCAAAATTTGAATTTTACCATATTTAGTAGACATACATGGTCCTCTCACAGTCCGGCATATTCCGCTCACTCTCTTATATGCTTCTCTGAATATTTTCCATGCTTCCACAAGTGGAATACTGAAATAATGTTGTGCTCCTGTATTCCTTGCGATAAACATATAATAAGGAATTAATCCCAGATTTACCTGTTCCTCCCACATAGAAGACCATATGAGTGAACTGTCATTTATATGATGCATAATAGGAGACTGAGTACGAATATTCACCCCTGCACTCCTTATTTTTTCAATAGCCTGAACAACTGCTTCAGTTCTTAATTCCTGAGGATGGCTGAAATGAGCCATAAACGTTAAATGTTTCCCTCTAATTTTTACATATTTGAATAATTTCAACAAATCTTCTGAATCTCGCTCACATAAAAATCTGTAAGGCCAATATGCTAACACTTTAGAACCAATACGAATATTTTTAACAGATGAAACATCATCTACAATAGGCTTGATATAGGCCGCTAACTTATCAGCTCTCATTATCATTGGATCACCACCGGTAAATAATACATCAGTTACTTCTTTATGCTGTTTTAAATATTCAACTAAAAGTTCAGATTCCTTCATAGCAAACTTAAGAGTGCGCATACCGGTAAATTGAGGCCATCGGAAACAAAAAGTACAGTAGGCATGGCAGGTTTGTCCTGCACTTGGGAAAAACAGCAAAGTTTCCCGATATTTATGCTGCATTCCCATTAATTTTTTACCTCTCAGCATGGGAACATTTTTTAGTTGATCAGCTGGATGTGGGTTTAATTGATAACGTATATCATCTACTGCCCTATTTATTTCTTCTTTACTTGAACCTTTTTTTAATAGATTTTCAACTCTGTGAAAATGTTGCGGAGCCAGCATATCCTTTTGAGGAAAAGTCAAGTTAAAAATCGGATCATTTGGTACATTATCCCAATTTATTAACTGTTCGATCACATAATTATTTACTTTAAACGGTAAAACATGTCCAACAACTTCTATATTAAACTGTTCTTCTTTAGAAAGATGGTCAATTTGGGGAATATCTGTGAAATTTCTCAATCCATACGATTTATATTTCTGCATTTTCCCTTTGTTAAAATATTTCCTGACTTTATTTTCCATTAGCACCTCCTATCCTTATATACGAAAAGTATTGAACAAACACACTATATTAATAAAGTATAATACTATACTGCAGATTCTATCTGCAAATAATATATCTCACCCCATCACAGGCAAGTAATACAATAGAAACCATTAGATGTTAAGAAATAAATTACTAATTATTTAGCATTATCCTTAAGGTCAAATCACCTGTAGTGATTTTAATCCTTCACTGATAAATTGTATATTTTCACCACATTAAATGGTATCTAAGAGGCAAAGAAACTAATGATATAGTTGTTTCTATTGCTGTAAAATATAACAAAAATCAATATAAAATGCAAATTTTTTTTTAATTTTATAATTGCTATACAGTATCCAACAATAAATCATGATGCTTATATATATTAATATATTATAACTAACTAATTAATAATATTAAAAAATGACCACTGTATATAAGAAAATCTATACTGCTTAAGTACAGTGGTCAGGTTTTAATTAAAATTAGAATAATATTCCAAAATAAATCTGAGCTACTTTATTTTTAGCTCCCTCTATAAGAGGATAATCACTTTCAATAATTTCACTCAATCCAAAGAGGTAACGTCCTTCAGCATAAGCACTTTTTCCTAGAAGTGAAAACTCGATTCCTCCTCCTATAACAATACCTGTGTCGCCGGATTTAATATATTCCTTAATATCTTCACCGTCAGCTTTTGCTGAAAGAAGAAAACTGAATTCGGGTCCTCCAAATATATAAGGATGTATACCCACAGGGAAAAAGAATTTTTTAAGTACTACCGGAACTGAGAAATATTTTAATTTCGTATCATCACCTGCAACTGTCACTCCTTTAGGTGAATATAAAAGATCAGCCTGAACAGCAAGTAAGTTAAGAATTCTCAACTCAAGACCGAAGCCAAATGTTAATGCTTGTAATGATTCACTGTCTTTTACATTCACATTGCTTAAATTCGCCCAGTTAGAACCAACTTTGATACCTTTACGTAACCCGATTTGTGCATGTGCAGTACTTACAGATACAATTAATAGTAAAACCAGTATCCAAATCATTAGGCTATTTTTCTTCATATGTACCTCCTTATAATTTATTGACATACATTATATATTAATGTACGTTATTCTAAAATTAATTTCAACC
>CAZETW010000055.1:0-17761 GCA_964515295.1 uncultured bacterium
ATCAGTTAAACAGTTCCCAGCTGATCCCGATACGATAAAAAGTATGAGGTATGAATACATGATATTTGCCGGAAATTTTTTTATTAAGAATGTTATCTAAAGCAAAAGTGGCATAGGTATGTTCCATAAATCTCAAAGATGCTTTGGCATTAAAAACAGCTCCAGGCTCAATCAACTGTCTGATAAATGTATGATCATCTGTCAATGTATACAAATTAAATTGTGACCAATACTTTATAGATGCAAAGAGAGTCACATGGAGATCATCTTTAAAAAAATCATGGTTCCAGGATAATGAGGTTAATCCCTGAATGCCAGGTAAATCAATATAATGAAGTGTATTTTTCTTTACTGTTCTGATAACATTCAGTAATGAAGAAAGCTCTAGATTTTTGAATATTTTTAGAAAAACTGTTGAATTTAGACCTGTATAAGTGGTGTTATAGGTATTATCAAATATACGTTTACCCTGGTTGAGCTGATCGATGGTAATAAGATCATTACATGTCTGGTAGTATAATAACGTTGTCAGGCTAAAATTCCCAGCACTATTATATTGACCGTGAAACTGTATCCTCTGACTGTTTTCGGTGATCAGATTAAAGTTGGTATTATATGCAGAGTCGTCGTTTCTAATGCTAAAGTTATTTTCTGTAAGAGGCGTATTATACAATATTGGTATCCCATATATTTGCTGAAGTTCAGGCGCATGCGTGTTTTGATCGTATTCTACAGTAAAGTCTAATTTTTTGGTGGGAGCATATGACATCAGACCTGAAAATTTTACTGCAGGATCTGTATATTTTGTATTATGATAGTTAAATTCAGTAAGAAAATGTATTTTATCAAAGAAGGGGAACAGTAATTGTATAAACAGATTATTTTGATAAAAAGAAAGTTTCCTGCCGCTGGTATCAGTAAGACTGCAGCGGGAATAATCAATACCCCAGTTAACAGGGACATATATTTTAGTACGTTGTAAGAATTTTCCCTGAGCTGCTTGATAAGATAAGTGTTTCTGAGGATAGAATCTGAATTCTTTCAGATTTATTTTTTCCGAAGTATAGTTTAACCAGAAATATGAATCCATATTATTCAGATTCAGAGAGGACAGCAATGTATGATCAATCCTGAAGATATCTTTTGAGGGGGTTGCAGAAGAATCTTCATTAAATGGTATATTATAGGGGATTCTCAGATCATGTCTATTGCTTAAAACCGAATATTGAAAATTTGTATTATCATTCATGGCATATTTTAGAGTCGCTCGTGTTTTTTGAGCATGGTATTTTCTGTAGGGAAGTTCCTGATTAGTGCTTTTTCTTACTCCGAATTTTTTCATCATCACTCCGGAGACAAGATTAATTTTTCTGGTAATTGACTGTCCATAAGTAACATCAAAATCACTGAAAAGACCGGAACCGCTGCGATATACAAATTTTGTATATGGTTTATTAAAATCACATTCTTTGGTCGTTATGTTGATTACTCCTCCCACTGTATTTATACCAAAAGGATTAAGTCCAGGGTACAGGGTTATATTTTTAATATTTTCTACCGGAATAAAAGAGAAATCAGGTGTTCCTTTCAGATAATCCTGCACAGGCAGTCCGTTTATGAGAATAACAGAGTGATTGTCCCGGCTTCCGTTTATTAAAACAGATCGGGATTG
Source organism: uncultured bacterium (assembly GCA_964515295.1). Taxonomy (GTDB): domain Bacteria; phylum Zhuqueibacterota; class QNDG01; order QNDG01; family CAYUAG01; genus CAYUAG01. The sequence goes on from CAZETW010000055.1 coordinate 1,673, forward strand.
CTCCGGAGTTTGTACTCCGAATTGATAAAGCCCAGGAAAATAATCCAAAAGACTGTTCAGGCTGAGATATGGTTTTTCTCGATCCCGATACATCTCAAGCGAATAATGCAAGAACAGAGAATCTGCGGATGTTTGAGCGAAAGCATCTGGCAAACATATAAACACAAGAAAAATAAGTATGATATAGTATACTTTATTCATAATTAACTTTTAATTTGATTTATTGCTTTATTGTTTTGAAACTTATGAATCAGTAAAGGCACAAGAGTAGCAAAGATTATCATATTGGATATGATATGAATTATATAAAAATGGAGTCCGGTTAACATAGTTGCAAAAAATTTATTAAGCTGAAACCCCATTGAAATAACAAATGACAGATTGGTGATCAGGGCAAAAAAGAGAGTAGAAATAAGACCGGCTAAAGAAAACTTTATAAAGGTTATTATGTGCGGATTAAAGTCCATAGTACTGAATACCCCTCCCAGTAAACCGGCAAATCCCATTGATACTATTTGTGCAATCAAAAGAGGCGGGGATGGAATACCATAGGGATTGGTTAAAGAAAATATTGTTTCTGCAGCAATGCCGATAAATATGCCGTTTCGTAATCCCAATAAGTATCCTGAAATAAATATTGTAGCTGTAACCAGTTCAATATTGGGAATGAACAAAAAAAGATACCCCACTGCAACCCCAAGAGCTATGAAAATACCGATAAAACAGACTTTTTTGGTTTCTGGACGCATTTTTCCCCGGTTAATTTTCTTTTAATATATCTAAAAGCTTGAGAAAATACAAGCAAATAGTCTGCATTATTTCATATTTTCGTTTATCTCCAGTCAATATTTTTTACACTTTTCCCATCTGATACTAATACTGCAGCACCATGCATATCAGTTCTGTGCATATTAATATCAAGAAGCTGAAAATATTGTAAAATTAGTTTTGAGGGATGACGAAAACGATTATTTTTTCCTGCTGAGATAATTCCTATGTCTGGATCAACCTGTTTGATAAAAGGGAACGTTGAGGAAGTGATGCTTCCGTGATGACCGACTTTTAGAGCATTACATTGTAACCAGTAATATGTATGTAACATTTCTTTTTCAACTTCTTTTTCTGCATCTCCCATAAAAAGGATTTTAGTCTGTCCGTACAACAAGTAGGTAACCAGCGATTGGTTATTAACATTAAAATTTAATTGTTTTGTTCTGTTCTTCACATTTATCGATGGAGAAAGAAAATAAAGTTTACATGCCGCCAGGATAAGACTGTCAGGTGAGGTGATTTCACACAGTTTAATATTTCTTTCCTTTGCTGTTTCAAGAAAATCAGTATAAATAGACGTTGTATAAGGGCAGTTTGTATAATAAATGGAGTCAATAGTATAATTTTTTACAATATATAATAAACCGCCGACATGGTCACTGTGGGGATGTGTAAGGATCACATAGTTAATTGTTTTAATCCCCTTTTTATTCAGGTACTGGGCAATTACTTGCTTTCCGTTGTCAAAAAATCTTGATCGCGGACCTCCGTCTATGAGCACAGTTTTATGCAGAGGAGTGATGAGCAGAGCAGAATCGCCCTGGCCTACATCAAATTGAATCCATCTCACTTTTGGAGAACTGTTTTGAATAACTGTTTTCCAGATACCAATATTAAAAAAAACCAATAAGAGAAATAGTAACATTTTTCTGTATTTAATGTTTTTAAAATTAAATATCAGCAAAAGCAGGATAAAATATATAACTATGTATACCATCGGGGGAGAAGGTACGGTAAGATAAGAGAAGTTGAATTGTGAAATCCAGTATATAATAGAAATAAAAAAGGAGACCAGCACATGTACGATACCTGCATAAATAGAGGCAACAAATAAAGAGAATGTGGAAAAAAATATAGTGATAAAGCTTAATACCACAATAAGAGCAGTTAAAGGAATGGCAAATAAATTAACTATAATCGAAATAAGGGGGACCCGGTTAAAGTAATAAGCAGAAACAGGAAGTGTGCCAATCAGTGCAGATGCTGAAACAAACATGGTTGATAGAAGTTTAGCATAGAAAGGATGATTGTTTTTGATGGTTTTATATAATTGAAGATTAATAAGCTTATTATAAAAATAAATAATAGAGCTTATTGCAGTAAAAGATAATATAAAACTTAAGGAGAACAGGTTATTGGGATTGATCATGATCAATATTAAACCGGCAAAACCTATTATATTAAAGGGTTGTGTTTTCCTTTCCAGGTTTACTGAAAGCAGATACAGAGAAGCCATAATAGCAGCTCTGACAACAGGCGGATGAGATTCTGTTAAAAGAGTATAAAAAATCAGGACTAAAATCGTTAAAAAGGTGCGGATATAGTTATTGAAACGAAAAAAATCAAAGATAGTTATACACATTAAAAGAATAAATCCAACATGCAGTCCGCTCACTGCCAGAACATGTATGATACCTGTTTTTGAAAAACTGTCCAGAATTTCCTCAGTGATCAGTTCTTTATCCCCCAGTATGAGAGCATTAATTACCGAATGGGTTGAGGAAGAAGTAAACAATTGTGACATAATTGTAATCATATATCTGCGTACCGGATAGATGATTTTTTTAAGAACCATATCCCCCTTTTTTCTTTCACCCGTAAGAGTAATGTTATTAACATATACAATATAAAAGATGTTTTTATAGGAAAGATACTTACGGTAATCAAATCCCCCGGGATTTCGTAATCCTGAGGGCTGGGTTATTTTTCCTTTCAGGATAACCGGATCACCGTATTTTAGATTACTGCTCATGTTTGCATAGTCTTTTACCAGTATTTTAAAATCAGCCTTTTGCGTGTCTGATTCAGAGATCACATGTGTTACTCTTAGTATATATTCTAACCCGCCTCTTTTGGCTGCAGGATCTTTTAACAAATATCCTTTTATTGTAGTGGAGTGGTTTACTGTAATAGAATTAAAAGAAGGATTATGTGTCGCTTTAAAGGTGAAGAGTTGAAAATGACACATACCGCAGAGCATGAGAGAGGTGAATAAAAAAATTTGAAATATCCGGGAAGATACGTACTTGTATGATATGATAAAAGTCGCGAGGATGGATACGACAGTCAGCATTACTGTTATGGCCAAAGGGATACAGCAAAAGGAGCCAATCAATATTCCTGCAGCAACCAGAATGAATGTTTTAAATGACGGAGTATTGAACATTTCAATTCATTTGAAATTATTAATGAGTCTGTGCTATTATCAATAAAGAAAAATTAGTACACATATTCATACATCAGTATGCTGTGCGACCGGTGTATTACTCGTCTTTTTTCTTGGTAATGGTTATACCTGTATATCCATAAAAAATAGAAATTAAAGGTGTCAGAAGATTGAGAAAGGCATAGGGCAGATACAGCAGAGGATTAATGCCCAGCGTTGCATACATAAATGCACCTCCGCTGTTCCAGGGGATCAATGAGGACGTCAGCGTACCTGAATCTTCAAGACACCTGGAAAGATTTTTGGGTTCAAGATTTCTTTTATCAAATTCTTTTTTATACATTCTGCCTGGTATTACAATGGCCATATACTGATCACAGGCAATAATATTCATTCCAATACAGCTGAGAATGGTAGTGGTAATCAGGGAACCGGTTCTTTTTACTTTTTTCAGGACAGCGCCGGCTATTGCTTCCAGCATCCCTGTTGTTTCCATTATCCCCCCGAAAGTAAGAGCACATAATATCAAAGCAACTGTTTCCATCATGCTCATCAGGCCTCCGCGGCTGAGCAGATTATCTACAAATATATGACCGGTCTCAGAGACATACCCGGAGAAGGCAACATTGAGTACGGAAACAATAGAGGTTGATTGAAAGATAAGAGCAAAAATAATTCCAATAAACGTACCGCCAATTAAAGCAGGAAGCGGAGGAATCTTTTTAATAACCATAACAATAACCAGACAGGGCGGAATCAGGAGAACAGGATGTATGAAAAAGGTGGAATCTATAGTGGTAAAAATTTCTTCAATACCCTGAGTATCAAGAGTGTTGGAAGAGAATTGTGTTCCAATAATAATATAAAGGATGATTGTGATCACATAGGCAGGCCCGGTGGTGTAAACCATATGGCCGATATGATCAAACAGATCTGCACCGGCAATTGCTGGTGCCAGATTTGTGGTATCAGATAATGGTGACATCTTATCACCAAAATAGGCACCGGAAATGATAGCACCTCCTACCATGGGAATCGGGATCCCCAGTCCGGAACCTACGCCGATAAGAGCTACACCAATGGTTCCGGCAGTTGACCAGGAGGATCCGGTGCCCAGGGATACTATTGAACAAATGATCAGGGTTGCAGCCAGAAAAATTCCCGGAGAGAGCAGTTTTAAACCATAATATATCATTGAAGGTACAATACCGGAGATGATCCAGGTTCCTATCATGAGTCCTATTATCATTAATATTAAAATTGCACCCATGGCAGCGGAAATAGCATTGATAATTCCTTTTTGGATCTCTTCCCATTTGAATTTATACATCATTGCTACCAGTGCGGCAAGTGCAGAAGAAAAAATCAAGGGAAGATGAGGAGTTTGTTCAAATACTGCAATCGATATATACAGGGTAATAATCAGGCATAAAACCGGGATTATAGCAATAAGGAGAGGGATACTCCTAACAGTTTTTTTCATATCATATCCATCGAAGATTATTGAAAAAGATTATTAATGAAACGGAGTTCACGAATAGATTTTTACACAATACAATATCAAATCATGTATATAGTTTCTGGTGTTTCTAAAAAATCTTCGTGAACTCCGGGATCTATTAATTTACAGATTCAACGGATTTGACTTCTGGAATCTGTTCTTTCAGAATTCTTTCAATACCCATCTTCAGGGTCATCTGAGACATGGGGCAGCCGGCACAAGCTCCTTTTAATCTTACTCTTACCACTCCGTTCTGTATATCTACAAATTCAACATCACCCCCGTCAGCCTGAAGAGAGGGTTTGACCTTTTCTAACACTTCTTTTACTTTTTCTTCCATTGTATCTCCTGTTAATGATGATAGTTACGACTAATGCCAGAAATTTAAATTTTCTGACTGTTAAATATAATGAATTACATACTAAAATCAAATAGTATTATCTAAAGTGAGGATTTTCAGGGTGTATCTTAAAAAATTAACTCATGAATATAAAATAAAAAAAATAAATATCATTTGAAACTATTTTTATTTTCAAAATGATGATACAGGTTGACAATGTAGAATATTTTAAATATATTAATCTAAAAACTACACATAAAAATATGAGGTGATTGTGGAAAGCAAAAAAACTCCGCTCTATGAAGAACACATAAAGTTGCAGGGCAAAATGAGTGATTTTGCCGGTTGGAAGATGCCATTATGGTATTCTCCTGGACAGTCAAAAGAACATCTAACAACCAGAAAGAAATGCGGATTGTTTGATATTTGTCATATGGGAGAGTTTAGGATAACCGGCCCGGAAACCGACAGTATGGAATTTTTATCAACTGTATTGACCAATAATGTTGAACGGATTAAAGATGGCAGAGCAATGTATTCTTTTATGCTCAATGAACAGGGAGGAGTAATTGATGATTGCATTTTATACAAATTTGATCCTGAACAGTGGATGCTGGTGGTTAATGCAGGCAACATTGAAGATGATTTCAACTGGATCAAGAAAAACGCGCCCTCTACTGTAGATGTGGAAAATATCAGTGATGCAACAGCAAAAATTGATATTCAGGGTCCTCATGCTCCCAAACTTATTGCAAAAATGGCTGGCAGAGAAAATATTGAAAAGATGCGGTTTTTCAGTTTCAGAAAAAGTATCCATATTAATGATATGGAATTAATTGTTTCACGAACCGGATACACCGGAGAGATAGGATTTGAACTTTATACAGATGTTGAGAACAGTATAGATTTATGGAGATTGCTGTTAAAAGAGGGTGAAGAGTTTGGTATTCTCCCTTGCGGATTAGGGGCAAGGGATACACTCAGAATTGAGGCCGGCCTTCCTTTGCACGGTCATGAATTAAAAAAGGATATAGTTGCAGTTGGTCATCCCTGGGAATTTGCCATAGATTTTGAAGGTGATTTTATTGGGGGAAAAGCCTTAGAAGACAAAAAGAAAAATGGTATTGATTATTATGTACTTCCCTTTATTATTGAAGGAAGAAGAAAAGCGATGTCCGGATGGGAAGTTCTCAAAAACAAAAAGATAGTCGGAACAGTTTTAAGCGGGGTGATATCTCCTTCATTGGATAATACTCCCATAGGTTATGCCGGGATAAACAGAGAAATACATAAAGATGAAGAAATAGAGTTCAGAAGACCGGAAAGTGAAAAAACATTTAGAGGCAGAATAACAGAAGTACCTTTTGTACCTTTAACGTCAAGAAAAAAGTTAAAAAATTTTTTGGTTTAAATTATTTATTATGTTTTTTTCTACTCGATATTTATAGATTGGGTGAGGTTTATTGAATATTTATGAGAGTTGATGTTATTTTATTTCCTCGTGATCTCTCAGAATATGATTTGCCAGGTACGCTGGTTGTAGTCGTGGATATTTTCAGAGCGACATCAACGATTATCACTGCTGTGCATAATGGGGCAAAGGAAGTAATACCCTTTAAAGAAACAGAAGAGGTAGAAGAAAAAGCGTTACAGTATCCTGCGGATCAGGCGTTAAAATGCGGAGAAAGAAATGGGTACAAATTTTCTGGTTTTGATTTGGGCAATTCTCCTCTGGAATATAATCGTGATTCCATTTATAATAAAACCATTTTGTTTTCCTCAACTAATGGATCCCAATTGTTCTCAAAAGTAAAATCGGCCCGGAAGGTAATCATCGGAGGATTTTTAAATGTACAGAGAGTAGTGAGCAGTATTATACAGAAAAAACAAGATTGTCTTATTGCTTGTGCAGGCAACTATGGGAAGGTATCAATTGAAGATTCAGTATGTGCTGGTATGATTTTGGCACTGTTAAAAAAGAATGGTGTCATTACAGAAATGAATGATGAAGCAAGGGTGAGTATGATTTTATATCAGTATTACCAGGATGATTTTCAGTCAATTATCAGAGAATCATCTCACGGCATACATCTTTCCTCAATCGGCAAAGAAGATGATATGGTATATTGTTTAGAGGTCAATACTGTTGATTGTCTGCCTGTGTTCACTGGGAAAACAATTATCAATAGTGCTGTAGAAAGTTAGTTTGAATGACTAAAAAACGTAAAACTAAAAACAACCAATACAAAAGTCACCAGGAGATACTCGGTATCCTTATAATGGCATTTGCACTGCTCATTTTTATTGGACTGGTATCGTATAATCCCGGAGACTATCCCAACAGTGGTTCAAAAACCAATGTAACAAACTGGCTGGGACTTGCAGGTGCCTGGATAAGTCATTATGTTTTTGTGTATACGATTGGATATGCCTCACTTATATTTCCTTTTTTATTTTTTCTTTTAGGATGGAATGTGTTTTTACAGAAAGGGTATAAAATTCTGTTGCGGGTAAGTTTATATCTGATTGTTCTGGGTATGTTTTTTTCAACTGTTCTGGCATTACCGCATGCTTTATCTGATCACGGAAGTTCTCTGGGTTTTCGGCTGAGTGGAAACCTGGGAGGTTTTTTTGCTGATCAGCTGAGCCGATACTTAGGTACTGCCGGGAGCATAATTGTTCTTTTAACTGTGCTGCTGCTTTTTTTAATCTCTGCAACATCATGGAGCATGAGAGAATCAGTATTGGGATTTAAAATTGAACTGACTTCAGTTGCAGAAAAAATTATCAATGTGTTCAAACCTCTGTTCAGGAAAAGTAGGACTTTTACTTCAGAGAAAATACGGGAACCTCAAAAAAGATCTGCAGAAATTCAAGCCCCGGTGAACAGAGAAGAAATTAGTGTGAATAAGCAATCAACGGATGTTCACCTTCAGCCTGGAAAAAAGATACAAACAAAAAAGCCTAATATCACTAAACCTGTCTCAGATAAAAGAACAAAGAAAGATACATTCAGGGAAACCGATCCAGTTCCGTCAGGTCCTTATCGTAAACCTTCCATTGATTTGCTGGATGTATATGAAAAACCGGTATATGAACATAATACAAAGCAATTAAGGGAGAGGGCATATTTTCTGGAGCAACGATTGAAGGAATTTGATATAGAATGTAAAGTTATTGATATTAAACCTGGTCCGGTCATTACCCGGTTTGAGGTAAAACCGGCTCCGGGAGTAAAAATTAGCAGTTTTGTCAGCCGTCAGGATGATCTTGCTCTGGTTTTACAGGCCACACCTGTACGTGTTGTTGCCCCTATACCAGGAAAGCCGGCAGTAGGGATTGAAGTTCCCAACCGAAAGCCTGAAATGGTTTCTATTCGGTCAATTATTGAATCTGATGTGTTTCAGCAATCAACTTCACTGCTGACCCTGGCCCTGGGAAAATCAATTACCGGCCGTCCGGTGATCACGGATCTTCAGGAACTTCCCCACCTGTTGGTTGCAGGTGCGACCGGTTCCGGAAAATCAGTATGCCTTAACAGCTTTATCAACAGTTTGCTCTATAGGTCTCATCCGGATGATGTAAAGCTGGTTTTAATAGACCCCAAAAGACTGGAGCTTTCAGTATATAAAAAATTAAAAAAGCATCACCTTACTTCCTGTGACAATATGAATGAGGATGTGATAACTATTGTTGATAATGCAGTTGAAGTGCTTCAGAGTCTGAAAAAGGAAATGGAAAACAGATATAAACTCCTTGCCAAAAGCGGAGTCAGGGATATTAATGATTATAATAAATTGATTGCCACCAGCAAGGGCAGCAAAGATAATGAAAACAGTACTCTGATAAAACTTCCTCAGATAGTATTAATCGTAGATGAACTGGCAGATTTAATGATGACAGGAGCCGGTGATATTGAAGAACCTATTGCAAAATTAGCACAGATGGCCCGTGCAGTGGGCATACATCTTATTTTAGCCACCCAGCGGCCGTCCGTGGATGTCATCACAGGAATTATTAAAGCAAATTTTCCTGCTCGAATCGCTTTTAAGGTAAGTTCAAAAACAGATTCAAGAACAATTTTGGACAGAAACGGAGCGGAAAAACTGTTGGGACGGGGAGATATGCTGTATCTTCATCCCCGAAAACCAGAGCCCATAAGAATCCATGGTGCCTATGTATCTACTGATGAGGTAAAGAGAGTGGTGGATCATATCAGCAAACAACAGCCGGCAGCAGAATATACATTAAAGGAATTAAAAACAGATAAGGGCAGCAGTTTTCTCAGCAGCGGCGGAGAACGGGATGAGTTATTCAAGGATGCTGCCAAGTTAGTGATTCGTCATCAACAGGGTTCTGCTTCTCTGCTGCAGCGAAGACTCAGAATAGGATATGCCAGAGCCGGTCGTCTTATTGATGAAATGGAAGAATTAGGAATAGTGGGTCCATTTGACGGAAGTAAAGCCCGGGAAGTACTGGTTGATGATAATTATCTTGAGAAACTGGAGGATCCAGAGTTTTTAGACAATTTAACATAAGGAACAACAACATGAATATAAAATTAATTATAATAATAGTAATATTGTCCATAATTGTTTTTCCCCTGCTGAGCAGTAGTGCAGATATTTCTCCTCAGGAAATCATTGAGAAAGTAGAGCAGACCTATTATACACAAAAAACCCTTTTTGCTGTTTTTCAGGAAACATATATCTGGGGATTGACCGGAGAAGAACAGACAGTGAAGGGAGAACTCTTAATAGAGGGAGATCAGAAATTTCATATTTCCACTGAGGATCAGATCATTGTTTCAGATGGTACAACGCTGAAGACCTATAATAAAATAGAGAACCAGGTGTTGGTCGATAAACTTGAAGCTACGGAAGATGATCTTCTTCCCAGCAGAATTTTATTTAAATATAAAAAACAATATGATCCCCGGTTACTTGGAGAAGAAACTATACAGGGACATGAATGTTATAAAATTTTATTTACCACCAGTGAAGGTGATGTGTTTTATACTGAGGTGCGTGTCTGGGTTGATCAACAGAGATGGATTCCCCGAAAGATAGAACAAAAAAGTATTGATGGCAATACAACAGTTTATTTGTTAAATGAAATTAAGCTGGGAATCCAAACACAGGAAACCGATTTTATACTAAAAGCACCGAAAAATGCAGAAATTATTGATATGAGATAATTATTAATTAAGAGGTTTAGCCATGCAGCAGGAATTGACAGAAGAACAAGTATCAATAAAAGATTATATAAGAATACTGTATCGGGGACGATGGATCATTGCCGTTTCCTTTATTCTAATTTTAGCTGTGACAGTATATGTTACCTTTACGGCCCAACCTGTGTATGAGGCAAAAGCACTGGTCATGATCAGGGAAAGAAGTAATGTACAGCAGCAGGTATTTGAAGTGTCCAGTTTTATGAAACAGGAAACCATGATAAACAATCAGAAAGAAATTCTGGAAAGCCGTACCCTGACAGAGGATGTGATCAAACGGCTGCAGAATTCACCCTTTGCAGATTCACTCTCCTATCTTGGTAATTATAAAAACGGGAATAATTTTTCTCCTAAACAATGGTTGCTTTCTTTGTTTAAAGGCAAGTCAGACAAAAAAGAAGCATCTGATATTGATGATCTTGTGGATAACTTTAGAAGCGGGGGGACCAGTGTTACTCCTCAGCGAGATACAGATATGATAGAGGTAAGTGTTCAGGCTCCTACCCCTTTTGAAGCAGCGTTTGTTGCCAACGAGTGGGTTAAAGCGTTTCAGGAACTTGACATAGAAGAAAGCAGAGGGGAAGTAACCGAAGTAAGAAAATTTTTAGAGAATAAATTAGAAGAAGTAAAAATCCGGCTTACTGATGCAGAAGAGGAATTAAAAGAGTATAAAGAACAAGCAAATATTATAGAGTTGAGTTCTGAAACAGAGCAGTTAGTGGAAGTAGCATCAAATTTTAAATCATTATATGAGCAGACCAGAACCGAACTTGATGCTACAAAAAACAGACTTGAACATTTACACGATCAGCTTGATGAAAGTCAGGTAATGATGCTGAAAGAAGTGTTCAACATGTCAAGTCCGGAAATTGTAGAATTGAGAAAACAGCTGGCAGTATTAATCGGGGAACAAGCAGCTCTGGAACAGCAGGCAAAAGATCTCAAGGTCTCCTCGGAATATTCCAAGATCAAGCAGAAAGAAATGAGGATAACAGGAATAAAAGATAAAATCAGAACCGAAATACAGCGTATCGTTGAAAGCGGCGGGAGTGCGCTTAATCCCATGGCGTTTTCGGAAAGTCTTTTTACTAGTGTTCTGGAACTGGAAGCGGAGAGAAGATTTCTGGATGCAAAGACTTCTGCTCTATATAACATTGTAAAACAGTATGACAGTATGATGAATGATCTTCCTGCAAAAAGCTTGAAACTTGCCAGACTGAAACGTGAACAGCAGGTAGCAAATAATATATTTATCATGCTGCGTAATAAATATGAAGAAAATCGTATCGCGGAGGCCAGCCAAATAGGTTCTGTGCGAATAGTGGACAATGCCATACGGCCAAAAGACCCGATCAAACCCAAAAAGAAAATGAATCTTATTCTGGGAGTACTGTTAGGTCTGGGACTCGGGATTGGATTGACCTTTGCCAGGGAATATTTTGATAATTCATTAAAGACCATAGAAGATCTTGAACATTTGGGATTTTCAGTTCTGGGTTCAATCCCTTTTATTAAAGCTGAAGAGAACGGAAAGAAAAAGGCAAGTCTGGTCAGTATGCGGTCACGTCTTATTACCCATCATAAACCAAAATCACCGGTTTCAGAATCTTATCGTACGTTGCGAACCAATCTGCAGTTTCTTGATGTTGATCATCCGGTTAAAACTCTGGTATTGACCAGTGCGGGCCCGGGAGAGGGAAAATCAACCACAGTTGCCAATGTGGCCATAACCTTTGCACAAATGGGATCAAAAGTGTTGCTGGTAGATACTGATCTTCGTAAACCGGTCATGCACAGATTATTTGGCGTTTCCCGTGATGTGGGATTAACAAATTTTTTAATAAACAAAATGGATCTGAAGGAAGTTGTGATCAAAACCGAGATTAACGGACTTGATATAATGACCTCCGGGCCCTTGCCGCCCAATCCATCGGAATTATTATCTTCAAGAGCCATGATCAATTTTATAGAAGATGTGAAGAAAAAGTATGATATGATTTTATTTGACACACCACCGGTAATAGCTGTTACTGATGCAACCGTGCTGTCTTCAAAGTTGGACGGGGCAGTGTTAATTGTAAAATCTTCAGAAACGGATCGGGAAGCACTTAAACGGGCCCATACTCAGCTGGAAAATGTGAAAGTTAGAGTATTCGGAACCTTACTGAATGGTGTTCACATGGATGACATGTTCGGTTCATACTATTATTACTATTACCGACAGTATTACGGAGACGGAAGTAAACAGCAGAAAAAAAAGAAAAAATCTTTGAAAGAAAGATTATTAGGCTGAATCTCATGAAAATAAAACTGCTCATAATTTCCTTACGGCCCAAGCAGTGGACAAAAAATATACTGCTTTTTGCAGGATTGGTATTTTCCCAAAACCTGTTCAATGTACCCTTATTGCTTAAATCCCTGGGAGGATTTGTCTGTTTTTGTGCTCTCAGCGGTTCATTATATTTATTCAATGATGTTTTAGATCTGGAACAGGACAGAAAGCATCCGGAAAAATCACAACGGCCTCTGGCTGCCGGTCGTCTCTCTGTCCGCATTGTGATGATAAGTTCTATACTTTTATCATGTATTGCTCTGGTCAGTGCATTTTTAATTGATGTAAGTTTTGGGTATGTGGCTGTACTCTATTTTTTATTGATAATCGGGTATAATCTGTGGTTCAAAAATATTGTGATACTGGATGTTATCGTCATTGCAATCGGGTTTGTTTTAAGAGCTATTGCCGGAGCAGAAGTTATTGATGTTACCATATCATCCTGGCTTTTAATGTGTGCGATTTTTCTGGCTCTTTTTCTGGGATTATGTAAACGGAGGCACGAGTTAGTAATTATGGGTGAGAAGGCCGGATCACACCGGAAAATACTGGGCGAATACAATACTGTTCTCTTGGATCAGATGGTGTCAGTAGTAACAGCTTCCACAGTTATTGCATATGCTTTTTATACCACCGCACCGATAACAATTGAAAAGTTTGGAACACGAAATTTAATTCTGACCCTGCCTTTTGTACTGTATGGGATTTTTCGGTATTTATATCTGGTTCATAAAAAAAAGCTGGGCGGCAGTCCGGAATTGATTTTATTAAATGATAAATCCACCATGATCAATTTGTTACTCTATGCTGTAAGCGTGGGTATGATCCTTTATGTAGGATAGGACTCATTAATAACAGGAGAAGGTGTGATAGATAAAATTATTGTTATACGAATAGTAGTGCTCTCCCTGGCCATTTCATTTAACGCCACTGCTAATATTTTAATAAAGGTAGGCATGAACAAAGTAGGAGAGACAGAAAGTATTATTGAGTTAGTAAAAAAGGCAGTTTTTCAGCCTCAGTTACTTGCAGGTATTTTTTCATTTGTTATGGCTTTTATAAGTTACAGTTATATTTTAACCAAACTTAATTTAAATATTGCCTATCCGATTATGGTCAGTATGGGACTTGTTATTGTGGTGACAGTTTCCTATTTTTGGTTACACGAATCAATAACTATTATTCAGATCCTGGGATGTATATTGATTATTGCCGGGGTCTGGATGGTTGCAAAATAGATTGACAGTATGGTTATGATAGAAAAAGAAAAAAACTGGTATGCTCTCTATACCAGATATCGGCATGAAAAGAAAGTCGAATATCAGTTAAAGCAAAAGGGTATAGATACCTATCTGCCCATGCGCAAGATCTTGCGGAAGTGGAGCGACCGGAAAAAATGGATTGCAGAACCGCTTTTTAACTGTTATATTTTTATTTATTCAGATACCTGGGGAAGATACGAAGCCATACACAGCCATGGTGCAGTACGGATTATTACATTTGGCGGAAAACCTGCAGTAGTAAAGGAAGAAGAGATCCGGTATATTAAAAGTATTCTTTATGAATTTCCCAATGCACAGCCCTGTAACAGTATTCCGGTAGGAAGCCAGGTAAAAATTTGCAGGGGACCCCTTGCAGGTGTTGAAGGTATTCTTACGGAATCAAAAAACAAAAACAGAATGATTGTTTGCCTTGATTCTATTAATCAGGGTGTTTATTTTAATGTTGATATACATGATATTTGTAAAATAGGGTAAGATGTTTTTAATTTTTTTCTTACCTTGATTATATATACCCCGTGAAAGCTGAAAGACTGATATAGTATTCGGATATTCATGGGCAGATTTAACATAATAGAATTATATACTATAAGTTTGTTTGTGTTTATGGGACTTACTTACCGAAGGTACATATAAAGCAAAAATCGTTAAAATATAATTCATTGAAAATGGAGACATACCAATTTATGAATAAACAAAACACTGTTGATGTACTAAAGTTGTGTGATATTGCCATACAGGCAGGAACAAAGATAATGGAAATTTATGAATCCGGCGACCTTCAAACTGAAACCAAAAGTGATGATTCGCCCTTAACCCGCGCTGATAAAGTATCTCATAATATCATAAAAAAAAATTTAACTGAGAACTATCCTGAGATCCCCTTACTTTCTGAGGAAGGTGCTGAAATTGACTATAAAAAAAGAAGGAAGTGGAACAGATTTTTTATGGTCGACCCTCTGGACGGAACCAAGGAATTTATCAGCAGAAACGGTGAATTTACCGTAAATATCGCTCTGATTGAAGATAATATACCCGTCATAGGAGTGATCTATGTTCCTGTGTTTGAAGTGTTATATTATACACAGAATGGCAATTCTTATAAAATGAAAATTGCAGGAAAACCGGAACAAATTCACATTAACAAAGATAGTGCGGACGGAGTAACAGCGGTCAGAAGCAGGTCTCACACCTCACCAGAGGAGGAGAAGTTTTTTGCAGCTCATAAGGTTTCTGATACTATTGCCAAAGGAAGTTCTCTGAAATTTTGTATGGTTGCAGAGGGCAGAGCTCATCTTTACTATCGGCATGGGCCGACCATGGAATGGGATACTGCTGCCGGTTATGCCATAGCTGCTTCTGCAGGAGCAGAGGTGAGGGGTCTTTCCTATAACAAGAAGGCGTTAAGAAACAGCTCATTTTATATCACAGCAGTTACTGTAGATAAAGAAATACGTTCCAAACTATGATTAAAGAAACCAAAACCCGGTCAG
This sequence comes from uncultured bacterium, assembly GCA_964515295.1. Lineage (GTDB taxonomy): Bacteria > Zhuqueibacterota > QNDG01 > QNDG01 > CAYUAG01 > CAYUAG01. The sequence continues at coordinate 17,069 of CAZETW010000055.1, forward strand.
TTATTAAATCAATTACCTGGAGATTTCTAGCAACACTCACCACGGTTTCTCTGGTATATATATTTACAGGCAAGATTGACGTGGCAATGGAAATAGGTGGAATAGAAATGATTTTAAAAATTTTAATTTACTTTATTCATGAGAGAGTATGGTATAAGGTTCGTTTTGGAAAGAAAGAAATTGAACCTTTTGTAGTATGGTTTACCGGATTGCCGGGATCAGGAAAAACAGCGATAGGGGTTAATTTAGTGGGAAAACTACAGAATTGGGGATTAAAAGCTGATCATCTTGACGGCGGAAATGTCAGACACATATTTCCGGAGACCGGATTCAGTAAACCGGAAGTGGATGAACATATCAAAAGAGTTGGCTATCTGGCCAGCAGAATGGAAAACAAAGGAGTATTTGTGGTTGCTTCTTTTGTTTCACCTTATAGAGGATCAAGAGAGTTTGTAAAAAATTTATGCAATAATTTTATTGAAGTGTATCTTTCCGCCCCCCTGGAAGTGTGTGAAAAAAGAGAGTCAAGGGGATTGTATAAAAAAGCACGTGAGGGGGGAATTGCAAATTTACCCGGTGTTGATGTTAGCTATGAGGAACCCGATAATCCGGAATTAGTTATTGATACAGAAAAACTGGGTATTGAAGAGTCAGCAGATAAAGTGTTGAAAAGATTAAAAAAATATATTTAGT
>CAZETW010000056.1:0-17576 GCA_964515295.1 uncultured bacterium
TCCAGTTTTTCCAGAGTCAAGAGGGTATTATCCTGAGCACCACCTATTGAAAGATGGGTAATTATATGTAATAAATTGATTTTTTTCATGATAAATTTATGGAATTAGCAGCATAGTGATACAGTTCGAGAGTTTTAGATGCTGTTAATTCCCAATTGAATTTGTTGACCCTTTTTTCCCCTTTTTTAATTAATGTATGTCTTATTTTTTTATTTTTCAATACATTTTCCATGTTTTCTGCAATTTCATCTATATTATGAGGATTAAATAATATCCCAGCGTTACCAATAATTTCAGGAATAGATGTTGTATTGGATCCTAAAACAGGAACTCCGTAATTCATAGCTTCAAGTACAGGAAATCCAAAACCCTCATATAAGGAAGGGAGAATAAAGAGTGCTGAATTTTTATATAACTGTACCAATTCAGCATCAGTAATGGAATCAGTTAATATAATTTTATCTCTTAGTTTTAATCTATCAATAAGTTTTTCGGGTTTTTGATAATGTGCATATTTTTTACCAACTATTACTAACATAAAACTACTATAGTTTTTGTTAATAATTTTATGGAAAGCATATATTAAATTTTCAATATTTTTATGGGGTCGTCTTTCACCCACAAATAAAATATAGGGTTTCTTTATTTTTGACTTATATAATATACCTATCTCTTTTTCTTGTTGATTAAATTTTTTATATCCATGATATATAACATCAATTTTTTCTGATTGAATATGGTATAAATCAATCAGATCATTTTTTGTATGTTCAGAAACTGCAATTATTTTACTAGCACGTTTTACCGCAGATTGCAGCATTAATTTCATATACATACTTTTTAATTTTTGTTGTTTTGAAAAGAATTCAGGGTGCTTTATATATTTTAGATCGTGTATTGTAATAACTGCAGGGATATGTATTAAAAAAGGCAAATCAAAATGAGGATGATGATAAACATCAGGTTTGTATTCTTTTATAATTCTGGGAATTGTAAGATTTTGTTGAAAGCTAGGACCCTTGAAAGTGACTGTTTGTTTTGTTACATTGGATGCTGTTATGGTTTTTAAGGGATGACTCTTATTGATTTGATTATTAAGTAAAATAATATATTTATTTGTTTTGTCTAAATTTAGAAGTTCTTTTATCAAGCAGTTTAAATATCTGCCAATCCCTGTTATTTTGTTTTCGGAAAGATGAGCATCTATTAAAATTTTCATATGTAATATATGTCCTCCTGTAAACAAGTATCAAGATATCCGGCCATTTTTTTTGTTTCATTTTCACGGGAGAAAATTGTTGTTTGAGGCCTTACATATGTTTTTTTTCTTCCTAATGAATAAATAGTCTCAATTTTTTTTGAAATATTTGTTGAATTATAAGTCGAATCAATAATTGATCCGTCTATTTTTTTTAAAATTTCTGCCATTTCACAACCTGAAGGTAAAAGACTAAAAATAGGTTTACCCGTTCGTATATATTCAAAAAGCTTCCCAAATATAACAAAAGAATCAGTATACCCTGGTTGCAGCAACAATAATAGTGCATCTGCACCGAGTTGATAAGAGACAGTAAAATGGTGGTTTTTATAACCTAAGAGTTTAATATTATTATTTATCTTGAATTTATCAATTGCGTGTATGGCTTTTTCATCTCTGAAAGAACCCACAAAAATTACTTCTATTTTATTTTTTAAATCTGGTCTATTCTGCATTAATAATCCAAAACTATTGATGAATAATTCAGCAGAATATTCGTTTGGAGTAATTTTACCTGTATAAACAATAGTAAATTTATCAAATATTTGTGGTCTGACATTTCTATAGTCATCTTCATCATAACCATTATATACAATTACACATTTATTGCTATTTTTTTCTGATAACACCTTTTTAAATACTGAAAAGAGATTTTTTGATGTGAGAATTATTTTATTTGCTTTGTTCAATATTTTTTTTTCCAAGTGTAATTCAATGTTTTTTCTGAAACCGGATTCATGCGTACGAAATGTGCTGAAAAATTGCGTCCATGGATCTCTGTAATCGATAATTAGCGGCAATCCTGATAATATTTTTGCTATATACCCTGCAATAAATACTGAATAGGGAGGTGCAGTGGCAAAGATTATATCCGGTTGATATTTTATGATTATCTTTTTTAATTTTAAGGCTACAGGCAGGACCCATAATATCTGACTATCAGGTATTAAAAAAAGACTTCTGAAAAATAATAAAATATTTGATAAAATTGTTTTTTTATTTTTGTTTTCCCAGGGGAATTCTGTATTAGATTGTTTTCTAATTTTTGAAGTTTCTTTTTTAGTAAGAAGTGATCTTATTTTTTCAACTTTAATAGTATCAGGGATATCATTTTTTAAATATTCATCACATTCAATATAAGCATCTGGGGTAGTGGTGATAATAATAGGTTCCCATCCATATCTGGGCAGATACTTAACAAATTTAGTTACTCTTTGAACTCCGCCGCCACCTGCAGGAGGGAAATAATAAGTAATTATCAGTATTTTTTTCATAAAATTCAGTATTTTAATCTATATTTGTCTCTGCTGTCGTATAAGGCAATAATTAAGCCTGCACTTAACCAGACTGTGCCGTTATGAACTATATCTCCACTAAACATTGCATTCCAGATGGAGAAAAAGAAAATTGTAAAAAGTACTATACTTAATTTTATATATTCAATCATTCCCAGAATTTTAAAATATTTTATATTATTTAAAGCATATTTAATACTTAATATACAAAATAATAGTATAGATAAAAATCCGAATATACCTGATTCGCTTAATAATTCTAGAAATATATTATGTGGATAGAAAATTGTTATATATAAGAATTCATAATAATAACTTCCTGTTCCAATGCCCACCATTGGTGAACTGAAAAATTCATGTAAAGCATTTTCCCAAGCAGCAATTCTTGAAAAAGTGCTTGTTAAATCATTTATATCCGGAGTAACTATTCTTGAAAATAACACAGATTGTGTAATTAATAGGAAAGTCAAGAGTAATAATAGTAATAAACTGAAAATAATTAGTTTATACTTTCTTTTTATATCAGGTTGGTAAAAATAATACAGTATAACTGCAATCACCAAACCGAAAAATGGTGCTCTGGATCCTGTACGCAGAATCGGATACAGCATAATCAATATTGATAGTAAACAAATTAATTTTACTGTATATCGCTTACTTATATTAAGAATAAATAAAGTTGAAAGAATGGAAATCCCCAGGCTGCGTGCAAGCCAAATCGCATTTACATTTTCTGAAGGAATAAATCTTTCATTAAAAGGAAAATGAGAAGCCATGACAGTTGAAATGATACCTAATACTATACCCAGATAACAAACAAATTTAATAATATTAATACTTTTGTAAATTTCATGCCGGAATATGAATGGAATAATAATTAATGGCAAATTGTAAAAGATATAGTAGGTAGCTTTATATAAACCGTAATCATAATTTTTTGAATAATATAATCCACTCCACATTAAGAACCCGATAAAAATTGATATGCAAATCAATTTATTTAAATAAAATTTTTCATCAGGACCGTTCTTGAGTTTATAAAAAAAAACCCCTGTGCCCAGGATTAATAACTGGATAAAAAGTAACAGTGAAGATATATCTTCAATAGATAAAAAATCTAAAGTTAATCTTATAAGAATGTTGGATGTTAAAGCCAGAGAAAGACCAAATTCTGGATATAGAAATAATATAAATATAATTACCAAAGCAGCGAATAATAGATAACTCAATAATAATGATTTAAAGACTATCATTATAAAAATGAGTTCAATTATTGAAATTAATAAAATAATATTTTTATTTTTTATCACTGTAGTATTCATATTATAATTTAGAACCAATCTTTTTGATAAAGAAGAATATATTTCTTATTTCTTTATCATTAATTTCTTTAAATAAATAGACAACAGTAAAGAACGCTATTACTCCGCTTGGAATTACTAATAAATAAATTAATATGATATTTGATATGTTTTCTTTTAAAATAACAAGCAAGAGCCCCATTATTACACCTGATAACAGAATTTTTATTATTGATAAAAAATGAGGTTTCCAGGCCATATCGCTCTTTACCATTAGTATTGATAAAAGCAAGTGGAAACTATATGTAATCAATGCTGAATATCCAGCTCCTATGAAGCCTAATTTTGGAATAATGATTATATTTAAACCAATATTAAGGCAGCCGGAGAGCAGAGCAATTAATGCTATCTTATAACTTTTTTGGGTAAGTTCAAATCCTTTGATAACCAGCATATTAAGACCTTTCATAAAGTAGGCAATTGATAAGAGGGGGATTACACTCACTCCTTGAAGAAATTTTTTATTTGAAAGTAATAGTAATATAGGTTCTGGTAACATTATTAAAATTACAAGAATCGGCATGCATAGTAAAAAAAAGTAACGAGTGTATTCAGTGATTAATTGTTGAGTGGAGTGCTTGCCGTTCTTTTCCCAGTTATTGATTATTAATGGATATGCAGCTAACATTAATATCATATAAAAAAAATTTAGAATTCTTTCAGATATTACAAAACCAACTGTATATAATCCTACAGCTGAACGTCCGCAAAAAATTTCAATAATATATCTGTCAGAAAATGAAAGGATCCAAAATGATAACATAGTAAATACAAAGGGAAGGCCATATTGTAAAAATTTTTTTATTAAATCCACAGAAATGTTAGATATTTTAATGAGAACATTTAAATGTAACTTGAAACAAAGTATAATATCAAGAATCAGAGGTACAATCAACATACCGAGAACTATACCTTTAACACTTAGCCCAAAAAATAATATAAAAAATAAACCAACAATTGGTTTTCCTATTGCAAAATAAATCCAGTATATTGTAAAAATTTTTGGTTTTAAATCTGCTCTGTATATTACAATGAATACTTCAAAAAAAACATTTGTGAACATGGCTAGTATTGCTATGTTCATCAAATTATAAAAATCATCACCGTAATTTTGTTTTAAGAAGAAAATATTTGCTACATAAAACATGATCCCGACTATTACAGTTCCCATAACAAAAGAACAGCACAAAGAAGTAAAGTAAGTAGTGGAATTATTTTTATATTGTGAATAAAAACGAATGGTACTGTTGGCAAGCCAGCCTATGTTAAGGGTTTTTAATAAACCAAAGGTTGCAAAAATAATCTGATATAATCCGTATTCTTCATTAGAAAAAACTTCAGTAAGTATTTTTATAAAAATCACACCTACTATAGCCGGTAATACTTTTGAAGGCATATAGATTAATGCATCACTAAATGTCTTCTTAGTCAAACTATTAATTTGGTCTCGGGTATTATCAGGCATTTATTGTTGTTTTACTTAAAAAAGTTTTTAAAACGAAGCTGATTTATTATATATTGAATTTTATTGTATTTATTTTGGTTGGTTTCTTTATAATATTGGATATTTACTACTATGTACGCAGCTATAACAAATAAGAATAAACTTAAGAAACCAAAGATAATAACCATTAATGCTCTGTGAGGCTTATCTTTTCTTTCTGGTTTTACTGCTTGATCCAGAACCTGTACAGTAGGTGTATCTCTGACTTCTTCAATTTTTGCCTCTTCATAGACAGGGAGTAAAAACTCCTGTAATGTTTCCTGCAGTTTTACTTCCCGGTAAAGTCTGACATATCTCAAACCCAGTTCAGGAAGATGCTGTAAAGTTAAAAATAGTTCTTGGTCTTTAGTAATTTTTTGGATATTTAATTCAGAAGAGCCTTTTTTGAGTTCATTATATTTTTTCTTCAATGCATTTAAAGTGCTTTTCACTTGCCTGGTTTCAGAATGAGAGCTTCCAAGAGATTCTTTTAATGCTTCCAGTTCAACCTCTTTTGTTATAATCTGAGCTTTCAGTTCTGAAGCTGCTGATATTGTGGCTTGAATCTGCTCCGGCAGTGAAATAACACCATATTGTTGCTGAAATTGTTTAAGGCTGTCTTCAGCAGATTTAAGATCTTCCAAATTTTGCTTATAACGTTTTTCAATGAAAACTCTTTTATTATGAGCTTGACTGGTTTTCAATTTTTTATTGATTCGGTCAAGTTCTTTGATAAAGTAATTTGTCATATCTCTGGCAAGGTAACGAGCTTCATTGTCTTTTTTTTCAGAGGAAAAATATGGGGTGCCGGCCTCAACACTGACAGTTATTGTACCTTCCTCCTCTACCTTTACAGAAACATGATCCCTGAGCTTTTCTATAGTTTCCTCAATATTTTCTTTTTTATATCTTTTTTCCAGATCAAATTCATTTATTACAGACTCCATTATTGTCCTGCTCTGTAACATGGCAATAAAGCGGGAAGTCTGCTCTGAAAATCCTAAAATACTTCCCATACCTATATTACCAACAGGCAGTCTATTCATTATACTTGATAGTCCGTTTAGACCAGATGTTTGCTCTACCGGCGGCATTATGGTTGCAGTTGCTTTGTACCATTTTGGTATTATGAAACTGATACCTGCTGTGATTATACAGACAACCAAAAAATTTATAATAATCATCTTCCTCCATTTAACTAAATTATAAATATAATCGATAAATGAAGGATTTTCTTTTTTTTGTTTCATAATTCTAATCTCCCAGAAATCCTGCGGCCTTGGCAGCCAAAATCAGTGATGTAATTGTGGGGATTATCCTCACCCAGTTTTCTAACCTTAGGTTAAATGTTTCCGGAAGATTGACTACGTCTCCGGCCTCCACTATTACATCAGCTCCCTTTTCAGTTTTGCCTGTTCGTACATGATAAACTGATACTTTTTTAATATTCCCTGCACGATAGTCGCCTCCTGCCATACCTGCATATTCCTTAGCAGTCAGGTTGAATACATAAGGGTAGGCTCCCGGATTTCTGACTGCACCTTTTACATATACATAGTGAGAGGGCAGGATTACATGGTCACCGCTCTGGAGAGTAAAATCAAAACTTAATGAATCGGGGTTGATAAAAGGGCTGATATATTTTGTTTTATTGTTATTTGTTCTTTGCACCACAATCTTGGAAAGATCAGTATTCCTCTTTAAGGCTCGGATACGGGTAATGAAATCTATCAGTTTTTCACTGGTTCTGATTTGATAAACACCTGCATACTCCTGATCTTTTTCAATATAGACGTACTGTTTGGTTAAATCCACGGAAGGCACATGAATAACATCCCCCCCCTGTACATAAATATCTTTACTTATGTCTCCGTCCATTTCAAATTCTGCCAGATTAAAAACATCTTTTGTACCATCTGTATGCCTGATCTCGATAGCTCCTTTCCAGGCTCTTTCAGTAATACCACCTGCTTCAACGATCATCTCCGAGACTCTGTCCACTGCCTGGGCAATAAAGGTACCCGGGAATTTTACTTCACCTGCCACATGCACCCGAAAATATCGTAACGCAGCAAGGGTGAGACTGATCCGGCAGTTTTCATATGATTCTAAAGATTTTTCCTGTACTAATTTTTGAACTTGGGCAAGTGTTTTGCCCGCTGCATCAACTTCTCCTACAGAGGGAATTAAAAGTTTTCCTTCCGGGTGTACCGGCAGATAAACATGCTTTTCAAGAGCCCCCCAGATATTAAATGAGAAAATATCACCTGGTCCTACGGGATATTCCTCAGGATGGATAGCTTTTTCCAGAGCCTGCGGCTCTGTCAGCTTTTCAAAGAGTTCACGTTCACGTTGTTGTTTCCAGGTGTCAAATTCCTCCCGGGTCATTTCCATTTTCTGCTGCTGAAAAATTTTGGAAAAATCTATTCTGGTAGGGAGGATGCTTTGTTCTTCCTGTTTTTCTTTTTTCTTATCCGGGATTTGTGAGAAAACAGCACCTGTAAACAGAATACATAAAAGAACCAACTGCAACACATTAAAATTATATTTCATTGGCAGTAACCCTTTTAAATTAATTTTTAGGCCATTATAACTTTTTTACTTTTCTTTTTAACTGCATTACGGGTATCAATAATTAATTGGGCATGTTTTAAGATATAGTTATAATCATAAGCGGAATGATCAGTAGCAATAAGAACAGCATCATAAGCTGAAAGAGTATCAGGGGTCAATTCTTTACTTACCATATCATAATCATATTTTCTTACCTTGGGAATTTTAGGAATATAGGGATCATTATAATCTATACAGGCGCCTCGTTTATTTAATATTTCAATTAATTTCAGACTGGGGCTTTCTCTGAGATCATCAACATCTTTCTTATAACCAATGCCTAAGATTAAGATTCTGGCTCCTTTTATACTTTTTCCTTTGTCATTTAAGGCCTCAACAGTTTTTTGCACCACCCAGTAAGGCATGGAAGTATTGATTTCTCCGGCAAGTTCAATGAACTTGGTGGGCATGTCATATTCCTTGGCCTTCCAGGTCAAATAAAACGGATCAATAGGAATGCAGTGTCCACCCAGACCAGGGCCCGGGAAAAAGGGCATAAAACCAAAAGGTTTAGTAGCTGCAGCTTCTATTACTTCGTGTATATCAATTCCCATACGGTCCAGGATCATTTTCATTTCATTGACCAGGGCTATATTCACACTTCTGAAGATATTTTCCAGCAGTTTGGTAGCTTCTGCAGCCTGGCTTGAGGATACAGGAACTGTTTTAACAATAACCTGATTATAGAGCGCAATGGTGCATTCCAGGCCATATGGATTATTGCATCCTACTACTTTAGGGATCTCTTTGGTTGAATATTTTGGATTATTAGGATCCTCTCTTTCCGGAGAAAAGGCCAGATAGAAATCTTTTCCATAGCGTAATCCTGATTTTTCCAGAATAGGGCGCATTACTTCTTCAGTTGTTCCGGGAAAAGTAGAACTTTCCAGTACCACTAATTGTCCTTTACTTAGATATTTTGAAATAGTTTCGGACGTTTTCTCAATAAAAGTAAGATCAGGCTGATGATGCCTGTCTAAGGGGGTAGGAACCGCGACAATTATACAATCAGTCTCTTTAAGCAGAGAAAAATCTGTTGTTACTGTTGCAGAATTTTTCTTAACAGCTTTTTCTATGCGTTCTTTTGGAATATGTTTAATGTACGTTTGACCTTTTGTTAAGACATTGATTTTTTTCTCATCGATGTCATAGCCTATGGAAGGGAATCCCTGTTCTATAAATTCTAAAAGCAGGGGAAGCCCTACATAGCCCAGACCTATCACACCTACTACAGCCTTTTTGTTTTTGATTTTTTCTTTTAAATTCACTGTTTTTCCTTCTTAATTCTGTTTGTATTGTTTTTTATAATATTTTAGATATTCACCACTTTTAATGTTTTCCCACCACCACCTGTTATCAATATACCATTCAATGGTTTCTTCCATAGCTTTTTTAAATGAAGTTTCGGGTTTCCAACCAAGTTTAGCCAGTTTATCAGTATCAAGTGCATAGCGTCTGTCATGCCCTTTTCTGTCTTCTATAAATTTCATCAAATCTTTGGATTTATTCAGTTTTTTTAAAATTATATCTGTAATTTCCAGATTATTTTTTTCATTTCCTGCTCCTACATTGTACACTTCCCCATTCTCTCCTTTTTCCATAATCAGTTCAATAGCTTTGCAGTTATCTGTTACATAGAGCCAGTCGCGTACATTTTTGCCGTCTCCGTAAATGGGAAGCACTTTATTTTCCAGAGCATTGGTTATAAAAAGCGGGATCAATTTTTCCGGATATTGATAGGGGCCGAAATTATTAGAACTTCGGGGAATAACAACTGGAATATTATGAGTAACGAAGTATGAATATACCAGTCTGTCTCCTCCGGCTTTGGATGCAGCATACGGACTCGAAGGCATTAAGGTGTCTGTCTCCCTGAAATATCCTTTATTTATGCTTCCATATACTTCATCTGTACTTATCTGAACAAATTTCTCAACTCCGTATTCTTTTGCTGCTTCCAGAAGAATGTATACACCATACACATCAGTGTTGATAAAATCGTCTGCACTGCCTATGGAACGGTCGACATGACTTTCTGCAGCAAAATTCAGTACTATATCTGATTTTTTTACACACTGATTCACGATCCCGGGATCACAGATATCTCCTTTTACAAATTCATACCGGTCATCATTTCCGACATCTTTCAGATTATCCAGATTACCGGCATAGGTTAATTTATCCAGATTAATGATCTGAATATCATCTCTTTTATTCAGCATATACCGGATAAAATTACTGCCAATAAATCCTGCACCTCCAGTTACCAGTAATGTTTTCATTCATCACCTAAAAATTTATTTTATCAAATTAATTAGTATGTGTTAAAAATATATATCAACCCATTTTAATTTCCCAGTCATAGGGAATTTTATCTGTGTTCCATGGTAATCTATGCTCATCAGGATTTTTTCTGTTATAGGGTTCAGAAGGACAATTTACTACATATGCTTCTTCCCCGCCAATACATTTCCACCCATGATATACATGTTTTGGTATATGGATAAGAATGGGATTATGTACACCTAAAAAGAATTCATTTACCTGACCTCTGGTAGCAGAGTTTTTACGGTCATCAAAAAGAGCAAGTTTTAACATACCTTTGATCACGCAGACATTATCATCCTGCAGTTTATGATAATGCCAGGCTTTGACTACTCCGGGATAGGTTGTGGTTACATAAACTTGACCAAATTTTTTAAAGAAACCGTCATCGTTTCGCAGGATTTCCATGAGATGGCCACGCTCGTCTGGTATAAGCCGAAGGTTTTTTATGTGTACACCATCAATCATTTATTATTCCTCCAAAATGTTGGATTAATGTAATAAATTATACCTAAAAAGTCAATAAGAGGAGAGTTAAGAAGAATAATGTGTTTTACCAGTCAATAATGAAATGTAATCAGAGATATATTATATTATTTTTTTATTGTTTTGAATGCTTTATTTAACTGTATTCGAATGATAATACGCTGACAAATGATCAGAAAAAGAGCCCAGATATTAAAGGGAATGCAGATTATCCAGAAAATCAGGTCCAGACGATTCATTAGTGCACAGATCAAAAAAACTGATATGTGAGTAGTGGCGCCGAGCATACTCCAGCCTCGAACCAGAGGCCAGTTATATTTGCGGTAATGGTCGCGAAAATGTTTTTTTACTGAATGTGGGATATCGTTATTTTTATAATACCATTCCAGAAATCCCTGGTAATCATTGGGTTGTGCGAATCTGATAACAGCTTTTTCCACTATATAAAAAAAGATATAAAGAATCAGAATAAGTTTATACCCTCTTGCTCCAATGGACTTGCCCAGATTACGGTAAATCCGTTTCAGCCTGTCAATACCCTCCAGTTTTTCATGATATTCCGGAATCGAGTAGTGGATCAATTCGTTTTTAAAGTGATCGAACAGATGGATGTGGATCAGATAGTTCAGGATGGCAAAAATCCCGTAGAAACTCCAATGCAGTCCGCCACTTTGCCCATTATGGGATATGGCATAGGCAACACCTACAAAAATAGAAATATAGGTAACAATATCAGCAAGACCGTCAAGTGTCTTTCCCAGTCTGGAACTGAGTTCTTTTATACGTGCAAGCTGACCATCAACACAATCGAGTATATGGGCAACAAAAAGTAAAAGAGCAGCATAATAAGCCGGATATGTCTGGGATTTGAAAAAGAAATAGCCAGACAACGCTCCGCATATAACCGAAACAATAGTAACAAGATTCGGATGTACTGGTGTTGGTTTAAGGAGTACAGCGAGTAAAAAACTGATGGGACGGAAAATGAGAAGAGCTACAGGTTCTTCGGTTTCAATAGGTTTTAAGGACTGATTATAGAGATTTTTGATTTTTTTTATCATTAAAATATAATAAACCTTTCCTGATAGTGTACTTCAAAATTTACTTTATTATCAATTACATCTAAAAATTTATACAATAGTATAACACAAAATTGAGTAAAAAAAAAGTAAAATTTTAAAAATTAAGAAAAATTATTACCGACTGATCCCGAAAAGAACAATAGCAATCAAGCCGGTAATGATGGAATACAATCCAAATTTATTTACTTTTTCTTTCCAGAGTATATAAGCACTGATACTGGTTAAAACTATAATACTTATATTGATAGAAGGAAATACTATCATCGCCGGTAGTACAGTCAACGCACTGATGAGAAAGAAAGAACTGAAGATATTTGGTATTCCCAGGCTAATGCCGCGAAAAAATGTTTTCTTCTGGAAATCAGTATTTTTAAACAGAGCAAATGAAAATGAATATATAAATGCTGATCCGAATATACAAAACAGGAAAAAGGGTTTTTCAGTCATAGGTTTTGATTGCTGGAAAACCTTCATTCCAAAATCATTGATGCCTATTCCCACTAACAGAAGGATCAGACAGACATAATCGGCAACAGAATGTGTTTTTTCCTGTGATGTTTTCAGAGAATAGTAAAAAAAGATTATAGTGAGAAGAGTCAGGATAAACGCTGCAATTTGTTTTAAATTTGGTGTTTCATGGAATATTATAATGGAGAGAACTATTGGAATCAAAACAGAAAGTCTTGAACTGACTACTGCCAGAGCTGTTCCTGCTCTGCTGACTGATTCGGCGAACATAAAAAAAGCTGCTACAAACAGCAGACCAAGAACAATACCAAATAAAAAAGTCTCCAGGGAGATTTCAAAAATTCCAGAAAACATCATGAATGCAAAACAGATCAAAGAAGCAGCAAGGTAATTACCCGAAAGCAAAATTATGGGATGACCTTTTTTTACATCGTTTGTTTTCAAAATCAAGGCAATACTGGTTGAACATATTATGGTTAGCAATAAAGAAATCATATATTAGTCGATAAGTCTGACATCAGTCTCCCATACAGGTTCCAACTTTTTTGGCAATTTGAATCAGAGGGTGATCTTTATTTACAGTTCGGTTCTTTCCGGCAATATCGGTTAAGGGAACAGTGACAATATCATTTCCCCGTACAGCAATCATAACCCCGCCGGCTCCGGTCAGACAGAGCTCTGCCGCTTTTACTCCAAAACGGGTAGCTAAAATTCTGTCAGAAGCTGTTGGAGTGCCACCTCTCTGTAAATGACCTAAAACAGTAACCCGGGTTTCAAGACCGGTTTTTTCCTCGATATCATGTGCTATTTTGTTACCAATGCCACCCAGACGGATGGGGTCAGTACTGTCTTTGATTTTTCGTTTTACTGTCAGCTCTCCCCCTTTTGGTTTTGCACCCTCAGAAACAACCACAATACTAAACCGTCTGCCGGTTTTGCTCCGGCGTTTTACTTCTGCAATAATTTTATCTGTCTCATAGGGCAGTTCAGGAATAAGTATGACATCTCCGCCGCCGGCAATTCCGGCTTCCAGTGTCAGCCAGCCTGCATATCGTCCCATCAATTCAATCACCATGACTCTGTGATGAGACATGGCAGTTGTGTGGATTTTGTCAATAGCTTCGGTTGCTGTTGACTTTGCAGTATCAAAGCCAAAGGTTATATCTGTTCCGCAGATATCATTGTCGATTGTTTTTGGCACTCCGATTATTCGTACACCTTTTTTGGACAGTTTCTCGGAAATGGTCATAGTCCCGTCACCGCCAATACAGACCAGATTATCAAAACCCTGTTTTTCAATATATTTTACAACATCATCAGAAACATCAGCAAATGTTGTTTTACCGTTCCGGTTTTTTTTTGGCCAGCGAAAGGGATCAGCCTTATTAGAAGTGCCGAGTATTGTGCCCCCCTGGGTTAAAATACCCGAAACCTTTATCCAGTCCAGGGGAGTGATTTTTTTTTCTATAAGACCACTAAATCCATCAATTATGCCGTAAACTTCAATTTGACCACTGCTGATACTGGCCTTTACCACCCCTCTGATCACTGCATTCAGCCCAGGACAGTCACCGCCGCTGGTTAAAACACCAATTTTTTTTCTTTTTTTACCCATTTTTCACCTCTACTAACTGTATATTATTAATTGTGTCCTATGTGTTATTCCCACTCCAGGAGGACTTTTCCGCATTTTCCTGAATTCATTACATCAAACCCCTTTTGAAATTCATCGTACTTGAATGTATGGGTCAGTACCGGAGAAATATCCAGTCCGCTTTTAAGCATTGCTTCCATTTTATACCAGGTTTCAAATATTTCACGACCGTATATTCCCTTCAGAAAAAGCCCCTTAAAGATCACTTGATCCCAGTCAATTTTAGCTGATTGGGGAAGCAATCCAAGTAATGCAACCCTTCCGCCGTTATACATATTCTTCAACATGGATTCGAATGCTGAAGCGTTGCCTGACATTTCCAGTCCGATGTCGAAACCGACCATATCAAGATCTTTCATACAGTCTTCAATAGAGGATTCAGTAACATTAACAATTTTGGTTGCTCCCATTTTTCTGGCAAGGTCAAGCCGGTAATCATTGATGTCGGTTATGACAATGTTTTTGGCGCCGACATGTTTGCAAATAGGTACAGCCATAATACCAATGGGGCCGGCCCCTGTAATAAGAATATCCTCTCCCACCATATTAAATGATAAGGCGGTGTGGGTGGCATTGCCAAAGGGATCGAAATAAGCTGCAGTTTCAGAGGGAATATCAGGGTGAACATGCCATCCATTTGTAGCCGGAAGACTGAGATATTCAGCAAAACAGCCGTCCCGGTTGACACCGACCCCGACAGTATTGGGGCACAGGTGCCGTTTACCTGCCAGACAATTCCTGCACTGGCCGCATACAATATGACCTTCTCCGGATACTCTGTCGCCTATATCAAAGCCCTTTACTGCGGAACCTTTTTCAACTACTTCTCCCACAAATTCATGCCCGATGGTCATCGGTGTTTTTATGGTACGCTGGGCCCATTCGTTCCAGTTGTAAATATGGAGATCAGTTCCGCAAATTGCAGTTTTTTTGATTTTAATAAGCAGGTCATTATCCCCATATTCAGGAATTTCTTTTTCCTCCAGCCATAGTCCTTCCTCGGGGTGTTTTTTTACTAATGATTTCATTTTGGGCATAACATATCCTCTTTATAAAATTTTATTAATGTATTTCCCTTACATTCTGTTTGTAAACATTAATTCAAGATTATTTGATCAGATGCTTGGAAATGGAATAGTTCTGCAGTGAAATTTGATAATCATGTCTATATTTAATCATTTCCAAAAAAATATAATTCATTTAAAATTAAAAGTCAAGATAAAGGGTTAGGAAAGATGTTAATTATATTCATTGATTTTTTTGGATAAATTAATTACATTGTTTTGTCAAAAAATTGTATAAACGAAGTAGATTAAAAATTAATGATATATGGTATAGGCACAGATTTAATAGAAACTGATCGGTTTACGAAAAAAATACAGAAGAATAGCAGTAATTTTTTAACCAGGCTTTTTTCTGAAAAAGAGATTGAATACTGCCGGAAAGGGGCCCTGATACGTACTCGGGCACAATGCTTTGCAGGAAGATTTGTAGCAAAAGAAGCCTTTTTAAAAGCTCTGGGAACGGGATTGCGTAATGGTTTGAGATGGACTGACATTGAAATTACCAATAATTCCTTAGGTAAACCATTAATAAAATTATATAATAAAGCTGAGCAAACAGTTGAAGATGAGCATATTCGGAATATTCATGTATCTATTTCTCATGTAAAAAATCAGGCCTCAGCTATAGTGATATTGGAAAAATAATTAGGTAATGTATAAGATAATGGAGGTTTTATGTCGCATTTTGGTTCATATGATGAACAGGTAAAAAACTTCAGCTGGTCAATTGCTGAAAAGGAACTGGAGTATAGTCCTGGAGACTTGATAAATATCGGATGGTACTGTTCCGACAGGATTTGTAAACAGGGAAAAGGAGATAAAAAAGCCTTGATCTGGGAAGGATTTAAAGGTAATGAAAAAACATATACCTTTAATGATATCAGAATAGCAAGTAATACCATAGCAGCATTTCTCCGAGAGAAAGGAATAAAAGAAGAAGACAGGGTATGTCTTTTTATGGATAAAATCCCGGAACTCTATATCAGCTTTCTCAGTGTTCTGAAACTGGGAGCTATTGCCCAGCCTCTGTTTTCTGCGTTTGGCCCTGAATCTTTGCATGTCCGGCTTGACAATGCAGAAGCAAAGGCCATACTCACCCAGCGGAAACATGTTTCCAAAGTGAGAAAAATCCTGGATAAAATGCCTTATTTAGAGCTTATAATAATAGTTGATCATGACGGGAAAAAACCTTTGAAAGACCGTGAAATAGCTTTTTCTCTGGAAGAAACAGAATTAGTGGAAGATTTTGAGATTTTTCCCACTAAAGCGGAATCTCCTTCTGTTCTGCATTATACCTCCGGAACCACTGGACCTCCCAAAGGTGTTAAACATGTTCATTACTCATTGATTTCACAATATCTGACTGCGAAATGGGTTTTGGATCTCAGAGATGATGATATCTACTGGTGTACTGCTGATCCGGGATGGGTAACTGGTACTTCGTACGGCATAATAGGCCCCTGGTCGCTGGGAATCACCCAATGTGTTCTGGATAAAGGATTTTCCGCAGAATCCTGGTATGCATTTATAGAGAAGCACAAAGTGACAGTATGGTATTCAGCTCCCACTGCTATCCGTTCTCTGATGAAAGCCGGAGATGAGCTGGTAGAAAAATACGATCTTTCTTCTCTCCGTCACCTGGCCAGTGTGGGAGAGCCTCTTAATGCCGAGGCGGTTGTCTGGTCAGAAAAAGTTTTTGGAAAGCCGTTTCTTGATACCTACTGGCAAACAGAAACCGGTTCCATGATGCTCACCAATTTCCCGGATATGAAAGTAAAACCCGGTTCCATGGGAAAACCATTTCCGGGAATCACTGCTACAATTATTGATCCTCAGACCAAAAAACCTTTTGATGAGCCGGGCAAGGTAGGATTAATTGCCTTTAAACCGGGTTGGCCGGCCATGATGAGAACCTACTGGCAGAATGAAGAAGCATTTAAAAGCAAGTTCATCGATGATTGGTATATTCCCGGGGACAGAGCCAGTATTGACAAAGACGGTTATTTCTGGTTTGTGGGAAGGGATGATGATGTAATAAACACCGGCGGTCATCTGGTAAGTCCTTTTGAAGTGGAATCAGCGTTGTTAGAACATGAAGCTATAGCCGAGTCAGCAGTGGTATCCAAACCGGATGAAGTCAACATGGAAGTGGTAAAAGCCTTTGTTACTTTGAATCCCGGATATGAACCCGATGCTGATCTGGAACTCAAGATAATGAATTTTATCCGTAAAAAACTATCACCTCTGGCCATGCCCCAGGAAATAGAGTATGTGGATAAACTTCCCAAGACCAGAAGCGGGAAAATCATGCGGCGTCTTCTGCATGCCCAGGAGTGGGGGGAAGAGATTGGTGATACTTCTACTCTGGAAGATGAATAGATCATGAAAATATAAAAGAATAAAAGTAAGTAAATATTAGTTTGATCAAAGTTAAAAAAGGAGAACAAATATGGATGATATGCAAAAAATCGTTTTGGATTATGTGAT
>CAZETW010000057.1:0-17183 GCA_964515295.1 uncultured bacterium
CGCATCCGGAGCCGCATTCAATATGCTCTCTAAATACATCCTATCTCATTCACTTCAATGAAATGACTAAATCCCTCTTTTTTAAGCGGATGTACAAAAATGGCATCATTAATTCCATTGAATAAACTTCTGAATTTTTCTTCTTTTTCTTTCAGTCTTTTTTCCATTTGATATTTATGCAGAGCTGTCTCAATAACCCCCATTAATTCTTTATCATCAAATGGTTTAGTGATGAACCCGAAAGGTTCAGTCTCCTTGATCCTCATTAATGTTTCTCTGTCAGCATATGCAGTAACATATACAATTGGAATATCAAACTTTTCTTTCAATACAGAAGCTGTTTTAACACCATTAGTCTTTCCTTTTAATTTGACATCCATAAGTACAAGATCAGGGTGTTTATTTTTAGCAAGAGATAATGCTTCAGTATAAGAGACACCAATTCCAGCAACGTTATATCCTAAAGATTCTAAACGGTTTTTCGTATCAGCTGCGACTATCTGTTCGTCTTCTATGATGAGTATTGTAATTTTTGTATTCATAATTACCTATAATTATACATTAAAAATATATAAAAAATATATTATTATATCAAATAAACATATGTAGTTAATCACTTTTTAGTGGAAAAGTACATTTTATAGAAGTGCCTTTGCGTCTGTATACACGTACTTTCCCATCAAGTTGTTCAGCCAGAATAGTCACTAATTTCAGTCCCAGCGTTGATGGATTTTGAAAATTAATTCTCTTTGGCATTCCAATCCCGTCATCCTTTACTTTGATTTCATATACATTTTGATTCTTAGTTAAGGTAATAATTATATTTCCTTTTCTTTCTTCAGGAAAAGCATGTTTTACCGCGTTGGTGATCAATTCATTAACCATCAAACCTATGGGAATAGACTTTTCAATTGATAAATATACTTCTTCAATCTTCCTCTTTATTGTGATGTGTGTGTATGTATAACTCTGGAGAATCCTGTTTATTAATGACTCAAGATAGAATTTAATATTAATTTCAGATAGATTCTCTGTACTATACAACTGTTCATGTATCATTGCCATAGAAAGGACACGATTAGATAATTCTGTGGCACTTGCTTTAAATGCAGCATTTTTTTCATCAGCCAACTGAATATGGATAAGGCTGCGTATAATTTGTAAATTATTCTTTACCCGATGATGGATTTCCCTAAGTAAAATATTTTTTTCTTCCAGATCTTTCTTGATCTGTTCTTCAGCTTGTTTACGTTCAGTAATATCAATCTGAGTGCCCCACATTCTGGTCAGATATCCTTTATCAATAATTCCAATAGTATTATTGGAAAAATATACAACACGGTTATTAGAAACAGTTTCCTCGGTTTCTTCATTCATAATTCTGTAATTTGATTTGATAAATTTGCGTACTGCAGCCCGGTTAACAGGATTGTTCTTTCCTCCGTGAAACTCAATCATTCGTTTCCCGATTAAATCATCCGGTGAATTCAACTGATACATAGAGGCCATAGCCTGATTACATTCGGCGATATAGGCATTGTCATATATTAAATCTATCTGCCTTTCTGCAGGCAATGATATATCAACTGGTTCTTCTAACTCCTGTCGATAGATTCCTTCAAAACTTTGATTGATAAAATTCTGATACCTTTCTTTACTATCCCATAATAAATTTTCAATCTGTTTTCTATGTACCAGTACTGAAAAATGTGTAATTAACGTCTCAAGAGCCGGTTTGAACTGTATCTCATAATCCGATGGTATAAAAATAGTTATCCCCCCATATGGTATTTCTTCCTGAGTAAATCCAATGGTATAAATATCATCTACCTCTAATAATCTTTCAATATCTTTACAAATACTGTCATTAAACTTTTCCCCAAATAAAAAACATAATCCTTCACTGATATATTGTAACTTCCCAACAGTATACAATTCATGAATTTTTTTTGATAATTGATCCGGATAAAAAAGAATAGAAGATAAATCGGTTCCAATAATTTTTTTTATTTCATTTTTAACCTTATCAAAACCTGTCAGTGAACGAATTCTTATAGCATCCAGATCTGGATCATAAAGTAATACTAAGACATAAGCATTCTTATTAACAGATCGAATTACTTGTCCTATATATTGACACATCCTATCAACATCATCCATACGATTAAGTTCTATTATTGTATCACTGATAAACTTTAGCTCCTTAAAATATTTCTCTTTCTCTTTTTCTATCTGTTTCCGCTCAGTAATATCTCGTCCAACCCCGATAATTGCATTGGGATCACCTTCTTCATCCCGTAAGAAAGACATATTACATTCCATCCACTTAACAGAACCATTCTTACAGAAATGTTCTAATTCCAAAGTTTGTCCTTTAACTTTTTTACCATTTTTTTCTTTGTTAATCACCAACTGCAGTATTTTCTTTGACTTGTTAATACTTTTATTTGTTAATATATCAGAAAGTTTCAGTTTAAGTACTTCCTGGGGTAAAAATCCGGTTATTCGTTCAGCTGAAGGGCTTACATATGTAAGCTGCATATTCCTTATATTGATAGTATGCTTAAAATCTATTTTCCATATTACATCATTGGTAGAATCTGCAAGTAAACGATAATTTTTCTCACTTTCCCGCAGTGTTTCCTCCATCATTTTTCGCTGTGTAACATTAACTACATTAGCAAGCATATACTGCTCAGATTTGATCTTAATAATTTCTGCAGAAAGAAGACCTGTCAACTTATTACCATATTTATCTTGAAAAATAAATTCATGATTTCTGATTGATCCATTTTCCTTTAATTTATTGATTAATGTCTGACGTTGTATATCCGCAGGTTCAGCCCATATTTTTAAATCAAAAGATGTTTTTCCTATAACTTCTTCCACTTTCCAGCCTGTAAATTCAGTAAACGCTTTATTTACTTTAATATAACGTCCTTCATCAATTGTGCTTATTATAATAACTGTAGGACTGGAATTATAAACAGCGGACAGCGTCTGTTCTTTTTCCTTTAGGTCCTGTTCCATATTAAATTTATGCAGAGCAGTTTCAATAACGTTTAAAAGGTCTTTGTCACTAAAAGGTTTAGAGATGATACCAAAATGATCAGTCGCTTTAATCTTGGCTAAATTATTACTATTAGCATATGCAGTAACATATATTACAGGAACATCATATATATCTTTAATTATTTCAGCTGTCTTAATACCATTGGTTTTTCCTTTTAATTTGATATCCATAAGTATTAAATCAGGCTGTTTGCTTTTTACCAAAGACAGGGCTTCTTCTGAACTTTCTGCTGACCCAATTATTTTATAGCCGAGATATTGTAAACGTTTTTGTATGTCCGAGGCAACAATTTGTTCGTCTTCTACTATAAGAATAGAAGTTTGTTCACTCATATGAAAACCTTTTTAGTTTTTTTACCTATTAATGATTTCATTAATCAGCACATCTAATAATGTTCTTTCAGTTTTTTTGTTAGTAATACTAAAAAAATTCAAACTGTTCATTATTAATTTATTTTTATTCAATTTATAGTAATATAAATAAAATAAAAATTTTATGCAACCCTCAAAACTCACCGTTAAAATAAAAAAATAATTGTCATATGTTTATAAAATAGTATAATATTTTATAAAATAAATTTGCATTACATTATTTTTAATTGTATATTGATTATGAGATTAATCTCAACATAATTGGAATGGTGCCTTAAAAGGTTAAAAGGGAAAGCGGTTAAAATCCGTTGCAGCCCCGCTACTGTGAAGGCAACGAAAACTGTAATTTACCACTAATTCTTTCTTAAAAGAATTGGGAAGGTACAGTGAGTAGGCTGAAGGCCAAAGCCAGGAAACCTGCCGTTTCAAATATAATCTGATTAACCTTCGAGGGTGAGGTAGATTTATTGTATCCCCACTTAATTGAATGAAGGTGGGGTTTTCTTTTCCTCCCTTTGAAGATACTGATTCAAAACATGAGCAAATATATTTAAGTCGAGGAGGGAAAATGAAAATTTTATTAAAAATTTTATTCGGAATCTTTTTTATAATCAGCTTCTTTATTAATCAACTTCACGCCGTTTCCAATAGTAAAATTTATGGTATAATAACAAATCAAAACACAAGCCAGCCAATTCCGGATGCTAATATAATTATTGAAAAAACTGATTTTGGTACTGCATCTGGAGATAACGGACATTATTTAATCAAAAACTTACCAGAAAGCAGCTATAATATTACTGTAAAGGTTATCGGATATCAAACCAAGACTATTGCCAATATAACTATCCGGGAAGACACTGAACTGAATATTGCTTTAAAACCAGAGGCTGTACACTTAAATCCAATTGTTATAACTGCTACCGGTTATAAACATCTTAAATCCAATATTACAGTAGCATCTGAAATCATGTCCAGGAACGATTTGCTTAATAATAGCGGTATCACTCCTGCAGAAATTGTTAATAATACCACAAGTATTCATATACGGGATTATGGAGGATATGCAGGCATAAAATCACCTTCAATCCGGGGATCGAACAGTGAACAGGTACTGGTTCTGCTGGACGGACAGCGTCTTAATTCTTCGCAGAATGGAAACTTTGATTTAAATTCAATACCCTTGGAAAGCCTGGAAAAAATTGAAATAATTCGGGGGGGGCATTCTGCATTTTACGGTACTGATGCAATGGGTGGTATCATAAATCTTGTAACCAGAGATTTTATTAAACAAAATAAACTGTCATTGGGTATCAAAACGACGACCGGATCCTTCGGTACCCGGGGATATGACTTCTATGGTTCTCAAAAAATTAAAAATTTTAATTATCTGATAACGTATGACCATCTGCAGTCCCAGGGAGACTTTGCATATACCAATCCCTATACAGATTCTGAAGAAATCAGAAAAAATAATGATTATAACCGGAACAACCTTTTACTTAAAGCTGGATATACTATAAATAAAAACTCAGAAATCGATATTACTCACAGAATAATACAATCTGAAAGAGGTTCAGCAGGTTCTCTTCAATATCTGACCAATAGAGCAAGGAACAATCTGAAAGATAATATGACAAACTTACATTTATCATACCAGTTACATCCTCAGTTGAAAATTGACAATTCTCTCTATTTACATAATAATGATAATACATATAAAGATCCTGAAGCCTTTACACCTGTTACCAGTCATCATGAAAATCAAGTATATGGTTTCAAGAGCAGACTAAAATGGAATTTGGGAGCAAATTTTAACCTTAATACAGGATTTGAATACAGAAAAGAAAATCTCGAAAGCAGTGACATCGGTAGTCTAAACCGTACTAATACCGGTACTTTCATTCACAGTGAAGTTGATTTTCATGTATCTACATTTGATATCAAATTAGTTCCGGCCATCCGATATGATCATTATTCAAATATTGGTTCCATACTATCTCCAAAATTTGGAATGCTTTTAGATTACAACAAAATTGATAATCTCTTTTTCAGAAGTAATATTGGTAAATCTTTCCGTGCACCAACGTTTAATGATCTCTGGTGGCCAAAAGACAGCTGGACTCAAGGAAATCCTGATCTCAAGCCTGAAACTTCTGTAAATTTTGATTTTGGATTTTCATATCATAACAATGGTCCGGCACAAATAAATATTGAATCTACTTATTTTTACCGTCAGATAAAAAATCTGATTTTATGGCAGCCGGACGTAAATTATGTATATACTCCGGATAATATTGGAAAAGCTAGAATCGACGGACTGGAAAACACAATCACCATTCGGTTGTTGGATTATGATTCTTACCTGAAAATTTCTCATACTTATTTAAATGCGCTTAACAAAACAAAAGAATCAAATAATTATGATAATACTCTTATATACCGGCCAAAAAATAAAATTAGTTTTTCTGCCGGATGTTCATTTTATTCTATTTCACTATTAATAGATTATACATTAGTGGAAAAGCAGTTTTCTGATAAAGCAAACGATAATACAATATCCAGATATCAACTGCTCAATTCTTCTCTGTCATATGCTCTTAAAATATATGAGCTTACTATGAATTTCAGTCTTAAGGCAAAAAATCTACTTAATGAAAATTATATATTAATGAAAGATTATCCTCTTCCCGGAAGAGAAATACTTTTTAGTGTTGGTATTGAGTATTGATATACAGCTAAGATAAACAAAATTTTAACGCAAAGTCCGCAAAGTTCACAATTTGATAAATTTATAATTATTTACTATTTATAGTCTTTACATCTCTCTTTGCGATCTTAGCGTTTAAAGTTTTTCCAATCTGGTTCCCAAACTCTGGAGTTTGGCAACCAGGGGGATAAATTCTAGTTAATGTTTTTCTGAAAAACTGTATATTTCTTAGAAGGTACAGCTTCCATAAACTGTACAACCCGTTTTACTGCATAATTATCTTCCAATACCCACCCCATATCACAATACGTATATCCTTTTTCCTGAGAATATTTTTTTTGTTTACAAAGCATAACTCCGTCAAGTCCCATTCCGCGAAATTTTTTCTTAACTCCCAGATATCCCAGTCGAAATCCCTCGGTTTTGTTTTTCAGCAGCAACATTTTTACAGCTCTCAAGAGTTCACACCTGCGGCACCAGAAAATTGGTTGCATTTTCTCGGTAACATTAGGTACACCCCCAAAAAATCCGGCTGGTTCACCTTTCACATATAGAAATATAAACAGATCTTTATCCATAATTAGCAGCATATCATCAACGATGCGGTTAAACTCCTCCTCAGTAAACGGTACAAAACCAAAATTATCACTCCAGGCATCATTATAGATTTCCCGCATTTCTTTTTTGCGAACATCCAGAGGCCTGTCTCCCCATCTCTCAATGGTTACATTATATCTTTTTAATACTTTATTTGATACTCTGGTGAGTTTTTCCTCCATTGGTCTTTGCGGAGCGACTTCCCAGGATAATACATTCTGTACAGGCTGAAAATTACATTGTTTTAATAATTTTTCATAATAAGGCTTATTATAATGATAATACATCACTGGTCGTGAATTAAAGCCTTCTACCATAAGTCCGGGGGTAGCTTCATTTACCGGAAGATTCTGAGGCCCACGGATGATTTTCATTCCTTTCTTTTTCAACCAATCTTCTGATGCAGTTATCAATTTTTTTGCAACAGCTGAATTATCTATTGATTCAAATTGTCCGAAAAATCCAACTTTATCATTCCATTTCTTATTATGGTTATGATTAATAAATGCATTACAGCGACCGACAATTTTATTATTATATTGAGCTAAAAAAAATATCATTTCTGCATGTTTGAAAAAAAGATTATCCGGTTCAAAAAAACCCTTTATTCCGATTAATTTAAATCCAAGATATTCATAATCAAGAAGAGGAACATACTGGGGATCATTTTCATAATGATGCCAGTGAAAATCCACAAATTTCTTTAGCTGTTTCTTCCAGTCTTTCTGTTGATTTGAAAGAGTTATAATTGTGATATCCTTTTCAGAAATATCCTGTTGTATACCTTGTGACATAGCTTCTCCTTAATAAAGTAATGGTAAAAAAATAAATATCATCTCAGTGCTAAATATATAAATTATCTCCACAGAATAAAACATCATACTAATCTGCTTTGCTTCCATTATTTGATACATTTAATCATTTATATCTGTGTGTGTTTTATCTGTATGCAGATTCAAAAATTATTCAAAAAAAATTATTTATTACCAGTTGATCCGAATCCACCCGTATTTCTACTGCTTTCATTAAGCTCATCTTGTACTTTAAATACTACTCTTTCATACTTTGAGATCACCAATTGAGCAATTCTGTCCCCCCTAATTATAACAAATGGTTTCTTTCCAAAATTAAATAATATTACTCCGATAATCCCCCTATAATCTGAATCAATGGTACCTGGAGAATTTAAAATGCCAATACCATGCTTTAAAGACAACCCACTTCGCGGACGTACTTGACCTTCATATCCTTCCGGGATTGCAATCCTGATCCCGGTTGATATATGCTCTATTGAACCAGGTTTAATAACAGTAGAATCATTAACTGCCGCATATAGATCAAGACCGGAAGATCCTTGTGTTTGATAAGCGGGTAAAGGCAAGTTTTCACATCCTAATTCTTTTTTGATCTTAACTTCAATACGAGTCATACCTGAATACTACTTTTATATGTTAGCATTGTTTTTATTTTCAGTTAAATTTACTAATTCTTCAATATATTGTTTTTGAATATCAGTCAGCTTTTTGGCCTGTTTATAATTATTATCTTTTAAGGATTGACGAATTTTATTATCTAATTCTTTTATTTTATACTGTAAATCATTTGTTTGGGAAACTTCAAAAAGATCTTCTTGATTGAATGTCTTATTCATTTTCAATCCTTTGTTATCTAAAAATAAATTAAACGGGCAATGATAAATCCTAATAATATCCAGATTGGTATTATAAAAAATAAAATACGATTGATTCTTTTGTGTAAAATAAGATTTGTAAACATCTTACGTTTTTCAAATGCTTTATGTATCTTTGCTTTGAGGTCATCAACATTAATTGGTTTTACTAAATAATAATCAGCTCCTGCAACTAAACTTTCAACAGCAGAATCCACTGTAGGAAAACCGGTAATGACAATAATCGGTATGCTGGGATTCTCGAACTTCATTTTCTTGAGCATAGAGAGCCCATCCATTATTGGCATCCTGATGTCAGTTAAAACCATTGACAGATCATATTTCAGAAATTTTTTCAGGCCGTCATCTCCATCTACAGCAGTAATGGGTGTATACCCCAATGCAGCAAGAATTTCCGAAAGGTAATCCCGGACAACTTCATCATCCTCCACAATTAATATTTTATCCATAAAATTACCTCAAAAACAATCAAAATAATGTGGTTTGTAATAATTAATAAAATGTAAACAAATTTATTTATCTTGTCAAGCTAAATCCTCAGAAAATATATTATCATTATGATCTTAACTTATAATAAAAAAAACACCGGAATTTAGATCGGTTCCGGTGTTAATAGATGTAATATATTATTAAATTATTCTTCTATATTGGTTTCCAATTCATTAATTAAAGGTATCTCACTGATATCTTTACCCAGATATTTGAGTTCCCATTTAACAGACGTAACAAGTTCATGTTCCGGATATTTTTCAAGGAATTCAGTATATTCCTGCTTAGCCATCAATGTATCAGATAAATTATTAGCATATATAAAACCCAGCATAAACTGACTCTGAGGAGCAAATTTGCTGTCAGGATGGTTCTCTATTACTTGCCGAAGCCGGGAAATTGCTTTTGATGATTCTCCTATGGGATTAGTGTATATAAGACCTGCCCGGTATAAAGCTTCTGAACAAAATGGACTTGAAGGATAGTCTTCTATCAGTTGATCGTAGTATTTTACAGCTTGTTCAAACTCTTCTTCTGTTTCGAGCGTTTTTGCTTTATCCATCAGTTTATCATCAGGTAATTGTGTGCATGTATTGAGAACACATAAAAAAAATAAAAACAATATTAGATTAAACATGCTTCGAAATACATTCCTCATGTTTCCTCCTATCAAAGAAATTCTATATTGATAAAAATATCATTTTTTTATATTAAAATCAAGAGAATTCTCTTTTACTTCAATCCTGATAGCAGTTCCTTTCTTATATTCATTTGCTAATATATTATTTGCCAGTGGATTTACAACCATTCTCTGTAATGTCCGTTTCATTGGTCTTGCACCAAATGCAGGATCATACCCATTTTTTGCAATTAATTTTTTTGCATCCTCAGATAATTCTACAGTTATGCCCTGTTTTTTTATTTTCTCTGCTACTTTTCTAAACTGCAGTGTTACAATTTCCTCGATTTCTTTGATTCCCAGAGGCCGGAAAACTGAAATTTCATCGATACGGTTGAGTAATTCCGGACGCAGTGTTTTCTTTAACTGATGTGTCACTTCTTCTTTAATTTTATTGAAAATCTTTTCCTTATTGGATTCATTCATATCTTTTGATTCTTCCATAATAAAAGAAGCGCCGATATTTGAAGTCATAATGATAATCGTATTCTTAAAATCCACTACCCTTCCTTTATTATCTGTCAACCTACCATCATCCAGAACCTGAAGCAAAATATTATATACTTCCGGATGAGCTTTTTCAATTTCATCCAGGAGTATCACTGAATAAGGCCTTCTTCGCACAGGTTCAGTCAATTGACCGCCTTCCTCATATCCGACATAACCAGGTGGCGCACCTATAAGCCTGGATACTGAATGGCGTTCCATATATTCGGACATATCCACTCTTACCATTGCATGTTCATCATCAAATAAAAATTCAGCTAATGCTCTGGCAAGTTCTGTTTTACCAACCCCGGTTGTTCCCAGAAAAATAAAGGATCCGATCGGCCTGGATTCTTCCTGCAATCCTGCTCTGGCTCTGCGAATAGCATCTGATACCAATCCAACTGCTTCATCCTGACCTACTACTCTTTGTTTAATACGTTCTTCCATATGAATAAGTTTTTCTTTCTCACTTTCCATCATCCTTGATACAGGGATACCGGTCCAGCGGGATACAACTTCTGCAATATCTTCCTCATCCACTTCTTCCTTAAGCATCTTTCTTGATTTCTGAAGCTCAATCAGTTTTTTATTGATTTTTTCCAGTTCTTTTTCCAACTCAGGAAGTTTACCATATTTAAGTTCTGCTGCAGAGTTAAAATCACCATCTCTTTCAGCCTGAGACGCTTTAGATTTTACCTCTTCAATTTCCTCTTTTAATCTTCTGATAGTGCTTATTGTATCCTTTTCCAACTGCCAATGACTCCGCAGTTGTTTTGCTTCTTCTTCCAGATTTGCCAATTCCTGATTGATTTTGTTCAGCCGTTTTTTTGATTGTTCATCATTTTCTTTTTTAACTGCCTGTTTTTCAATCTCAAGCTGTCTTATTTCTCTCTCAACCTGATCTAACTCAGCAGGCATTGAATCTATCTCTATACGAATTTTAGAAGCTGCCTCATCCACAAGATCAATAGCTTTATCCGGAAGAAATCTTCCGCTGATATAACGGTCAGATAAAACAGCAGCTTCAATCAGGGCACTGTCTTTTATCCGTACTCCATGATGTACCTCGTACCGTTCCTGAAGTCCTCTTAGAATCGAGATAGTATCATCGACATCCGGTTCTTCAATGGTTAAAGGCTGAAATCTTCGTTCTAACGCCGCATCTTTTTCAATATATTTACGATATTCATCAAGCGTTGTTGCTCCGATACAACGAAGCTCACCCCTTGCCAAAGCAGGTTTTAGCATATTGGAAGCATCTACTGCACCTTCTGCAGCTCCTGCACCAACCATGGTATGAAGTTCATCAATAAAGAGTATTACTTCTCCTTCAGATTCCTGTATTTCTTTGAGAACTGCTTTGAGTCTGTCTTCAAATTCACCCCTGAATTTCGCACCTGCAACCAATGATCCCATGGAAAGAGAGAGTATTCTTTTGGACTTTAGGTTTTCGGGCACATCTCCGGATACTATACGAAATGCCAGGCCTTCTGCTATGGCAGTCTTACCAACGCCGGGATCACCAATAAGCACCGGATTGTTTTTAGTTCTTCGCGAAAGAATCTGCAGCACACGCCTTATCTCCTCTTCCCTGCCGATCACAGGATCAAGCTTTTGCTGACGGGCAAGCTCATTTAAATCTGTAGTAAATCTTTTGAGAGATTGATATGTATCTTCCGGATTCTGATCAGTTACTCTCTGACCGCCACGGATATCCTGCAGAACTTCAAGAATCTTATCTTCAGTCATCCCTGCTTTCTTCAACATATCAGCACCTTTACCTGATGATGAGGAAAGAGCAAGAATAAGATGCTCAACACTAATATATTCATCTTTCAGTTTATGAGAAAATTTTTGTGCATTTTCAAAAATATTGTTTAACTCACCGGACATATAAGACTGGCCAATACCCCCGCTCACTTTAGGGAACCGGTCAATTTCTTTTTCCAGCTTCAGTTTTATCTCATCTTCAGAAATTTCAAACTTTTTCAATAGTGTAGTGAAAATCCCTTCAGGATCCATAAGTAAAGCAAGGAGTAAATGTTCCGGTTCTAACTGCTGATTTCCATTTTCTGTTGCTAATCGTTGTGCCCGCTGAATTGCTTCCTGTGATTTTATAGTAAATTTATTTGGATCTATCATTATTGTATCTCACTAAATATCAATTTATTACAATAAATATTTCCTTCGATATTATTTTCATTTTAAAAAGTAAATATCAAATTTTAAAAAGTAAAATGACAAATAAAAATGCAAAATTATCTTTTTTTCATTTTCCATTTTGATATTTAATTTTTACATTTGAATACAAAAATGTAAAAGACAATTCTGCATTTTTATATATATCATTCATTACTCTAAAAGATTATTTTTTATCATCTTCATCATCAACCACTTCATAATCAGCATCTTTTACATCACCACTCTCTGATTTATCTTCTGCTTCTGTTTGCTGTGAACCGCCTGCCTGCTGCTGACCTGCTCCAGGCTGTGCTTCTGCACCCTGCTGAGCATGCATCTGAGAACCAGCTTCCTGCCATACTTTATTTAAATCTTCAGTTGATGACTTGATTTCTTCAACATTTGAGCCTTTAAGGGCTTCTTTTACCCGTCCTACCGCTGCTTCCAGTTTATTCTTTACATCACCACTGATCTTATCTCCATACTCTTTAATATTCTTTTCTGTCTGATATACCAGCTGATCAGCTCTGTTCCGGGCATCCACTTCTTCTTTCTTCTTTTTATCTTCAGCAGCATGTTCTTTAGCTTCATTGACCATCTTTTCTATCTCTTCTTCAGTAAGACCGCTGGAAGCTTCAATACGAATTGACTGTTCTTTGTTTGTCGCCTTGTCTTTAGCAGAAACATTTAATATTCCATTTGCATCAATATCAAAGGTAACCTCAATCTGTGGAACTCCCCGAGGTGCAGGAGGTATACCATCCAAGTGAAATCTTCCAATTGATTTATTATGTGCAGCCATTTCTCTTTCTCCCTGAAGTACATGTATTTCAACCGAGGTCTGATTATCTGCTGCTGTAGAAAAAACCTCACTTTTCTTGGTCGGAATTGTTGTATTCTTTTCAATAAGTTTCGTGAATACACCGCCGAGAGTTTCTATACCCAGAGAGAGAGGAGTAACATCAAGAAGCAGTACATCTTTGACATCACCACCAAGGACACCACCCTGAATAGCTGCTCCAATAGCCACAACTTCATCAGGATTTACTTTCTTATGTGGTTCTTTTCCAAAAATATCCTTTACTATCTTCTGTACTTTAGGTACACGTGTCATTCCGCCTACCAATACAACTTCATCAATTTCAGATTCTGACAAACCTGCTTCTTTAATTGCAGTTTTACAAGGTCCGACAGTACGATTAAAAAGATCCTCGCACATCTGTTCAAACTTTGCTCTGGTCAGCGTCATATTAAGATGTTTTGGTCCGGCATCTGTTGCTGTAACAAAGGGAAGATTTATCTCTGTCTGAGTAGTAGTTGAAAGTTCTTTTTTGGCTTTTTCTGCAGCTTCTTTGAGTCTCTGAACTGCCATAGGATCTTTGGATAAATCCACTCCTTCATCTTTTTTGAAACCGTCAACCAGCCAGTTAATGATCTTCTGATCAAAATCATCTCCTCCCAGATGTGTATCTCCATTGGTTGATTTAACCTCAAATACACCATCACCGATTTCCAGAATAGATATATCGAATGTTCCGCCTCCTAAATCAAAGACTGCAATTTTTTCATTCTTTTTCTTGTCCAGTCCATAAGCAAGTGAAGCAGCCGTTGGTTCATTTATTATACGTTTTACCTCTAATCCTGCAATAACACCTGCTTCTTTGGTCGCCTGTCGCTGACTGTCATTAAAATATGCTGGTACAGTAACCACCGCTTCTTTTACACTGTGTCCCAGATATTCTTCTGCAGTCTGTTTCATTCTTTGAAGAATCATTGCAGAAATTTCCGGAGGTGAATATTCCTTATCACCTATTTTAACCTTGGCAACATTATTTTTACCTTTTACTACCTTATACGGTACTTCTTTAATTTCACTGGAAACTTCATCATACATTCTTCCCATAAACCGTTTTATGGAGAAAACTGTATTTTCCGGATTGGTTACTGCCTGTCGTTTTGCAGGTTCACCAATCAATCGTTCACCTTTTTTGGTAAAAGCTACCATAGAAGGAGTAGTTCTTCCACCTTCAGGATTTGGTATCACCGTAGGTTCGCCACCTTCCAGAACTCCTACGCATGAATTAGTTGTTCCTAAATCAATTCCTATTATTTTAGACATAATATATAAACCTCCTTTTAAAATTTATTTTTTTAATCATTTGATTTCTTTTCATTTTTATGTTCATTAGTACTCTTACTATCCCCAGGAGATGCAGATTTTTTTTGACTATCTGCTTTTGCTGCGTGTGAATTCTCATTATTTACACTCTTTTCTTTATTACGGGGAAGAATTTTTTTATAATCAGTTGAATAAAATCCTGATCCCTTAAAAATAATTCCAATACCAGTACTTAACAACTTTCTTACTTTTCCGTTACATTTTGGGCATTCCTGAATCGGTTGTGCCGTAATAGACTGAAAAACTTCAAACAGATGTCCGCATTCTGTACATTCATATTCATAAGTCGGCATATATATTCTCCTTATATTATTACTTCAGCTTGTCTATATATTTTTTTTCATCATCAGTAGGATTTGTAGGAAACTTCACCCGAACATTAACAAATTGATCCCCTGTATATCCATTTTTTTGTACTCCCATTCCTTTCAGTCTGAATTTAGTACCATTTTTGGTCATTTTAGGTATTTTAAGCCGTACTTTATTGCCGGTAATTGTCTTTACTTTAATCGAGACTCCTTTAACAGCCTGATTAAGTGAAATTGGTATCGTACAATAAACATCCTTCCCTTTTCTCTGAAAAAAAGAACTTGGCTTAACTCTGATCTTAACATACATATCCCCTGCAGGAGTTACTTTATCACCTGGTTTACCTTCTCCTTTAAGTCGTATTTTTTCACCTTCCTGAATCCCGGCCGGAATATTTACAGAATAGGTTCGCTTCCCCTGAACTTTTCCTGTACCGCCGCATCTGTTACATGGATTTTTGATGATCTGACCTCGTCCATAGCAGCGTGAACATGGCCTGTTAACACCAAATAAGCCCTGAGAAATAGTTACGTATCCTCTCCCATGACACTGAGGACAGGTAGTCACTGTTGAACCCGGTTTTGCTCCTCCGCCTTCACACACTGGACAGGTTTTTTCTTTGTTAACAGTAAAATTTGTTTTACCTCCATTAACAGCCAATTCAAAAGGAATAGCTAATTCAACCATCAAATCATTACTTTGTTGAGTCCTGGTGCTACTTTTATACTGCTGCTGTTGTTCCCCAAATCCAAAATCGAATATCTGGGAAAAGAGATCACCAAACCCACCGAAACTTTCAAATTTAAATCCACCCGGTCTGGCTCTTCTTCCCGACTGCTGAAAACCGCCGAATCCAAAATCACTGAAATCAAAACCCTGTCCAAAATTTGCTCCCTGACCACCGCCATATTTTCTTAACTGATCATATTTTTGTCTTTTCTGCGGATCACTCAATACACCATATGCTTCAGATATGTCCTTAAATTTCGCTTCTGCATCCTTATCTCCGGGATTGGCATCAGGATGGTATTTTTTTGCAAGATTCCTGTATACCTTTTTTATCTCATCTGAACTTGCATTCTCATCAACTCCTAATATTTTATAATAATCCTTTGCCTGCATTACTGATCACTATCCTTTTCAGCTTCTTCATTTGCTTCTATATATTTCCCCACCTTTACCCTGCTTGGACGAAGCAGCTTATCACCAACTTTATAGCCTTTTTGTAAAACTTCCATTACCATATCATCATTTTCTGGAGATGTGTTAACTACTCCTACTGCTTCATGACAGTTGGGGTCAAATTCCTCACCTTCATCTTCTAATTCATTTAATTTCTGCTCATGAAGAACTTTTCTCAAACTATCATAGAGCATTTTAACTTCATTGATATTACACTGCTTGTCCTCTTTATAGTGCTCGAACATTCTATCAAAATCATCCAGCACAGGAAGTAAACTCAACATTAAATAAGCTTTTGCATTTAAAAAATCTTTTTTTCTTTCTTTTTCAACTCTTTTTCTATAGTTAATGAACTCAGCTTGAATTCTTTGTAATTGCTCTTTATATTTTTCTATGATTTCATCCTTGGATTCTTCTTGTTTATTTTCTTGAGTTTCGTTATTGTTTTCTTCCTCATTGAACGTTTCTTTTTCTTCTATATTATCAGTAGTATTATTGATTGTATCTCTTGTTTCCCTTTCTTCTGCATCTTTATTATTGTCTGTAATTGGTATCCTCATAGTACTCCTTATTTTTTTTAAAAGATTTTAACTACTTAATTCTATCAAACCGAATAATTCTTTCAGTATATTTGCAAAATGAATGCCAAACATTGAAATATCATTTTAAGATATTGTTTTTTATAATTTTAAACAAATTTAATGATTATAGTAAATGTATGCCATTTTGACAATTATTGTCATCTTGTCAAATATATAATAAATATTGACATATTGGCAGAAAATGTAAAATTAAACTAATTTGAGGTATTATAAATAAAGAAATTTCATATTGTGACCTAGAAAAAATTATAATATTCCCGAATACAATAGTTTGTTAAGATTAAAAAATACAATTATTTTTATTTTTAATAATTTTTTTATTGACATTACATTTAATTTTTATTACATTTTATCCCGTTTGAGGGTGTAGCTCAGTTAGGTAGAGCAACGGCCTTTTAAGCCGTGGGTCCTGAGTTCGATTCTCAGCACCCTCACAATTCCAGCGCCCATAGCTCAATTGGCAGAGCAACTGACTCTTAATCAGTAGGTTCGGGGTTCGATTCCCTGTGGGCGTACTTCTGAATAAATAATTTCTGGTCTGTCTTAATAAAAATTCCGGCAGGCCTTTTTTTTATAAACATTTTTAATATATTACAATAAAAAACGGTAAACTTTTTTCAGGACGACACCCT
>CAZETW010000058.1:0-1857 GCA_964515295.1 uncultured bacterium
TTTATTTAAAATATTTATCTGTATTTAATCCGTGTTCACCCCGTAGGATATTTAAACAGTCCCAAGATGTATATTTAGAATCAATTTTATCCAACGGGGTGAATCTGTGGCTTAATATATTTTATCAGATTATACGCTGATAAGTTTGGTCATTGGAATTTGGAATTTATTGGGTATTTGGTGTTTGGGATTTGGGATTTTAAGTACTTAAAGTGCCTGAAGTACACATCGAGTACTTATAACTTTAGGTACTTTCAACTTAAGGCACTTTAGGCACTTCTTCTTTCCATCCTCCTTTTCTCCCTTCTCCATTTTCCCTTTATTTGACCACAGACCGCCGACCGCTGACCGCTTTTCAACCCGCCGTCTGCCGTCTGCGGTCCGCGGTCTATCTGACTTCTGCACGACAACCTTCTAACGTTCTAAAGCTCTCTCGTTCTCAAGTTCTCAAGCTCTGTCTCTCTCTGGCCTCTGTCCTCTGACTTCTGCACGCTAACTTTCTAAAGCTCTAAAGTTCTCACGTTCTAAAGTTCTGTTTTTTCCTTTTTCCTTTTTCCTTAAAAACACTCCTCAACAACCCTCATCATAAAATATTCAACAAATAAAAATCTAACGACTATACTCCCCGACACCCCGTTACTCTATTATCGACAACGTTAACTGTAAGATATTCTACAATAATGCTCTAAAGACCTGCAAGCTCACCCACCCCCATCACTCCGTTCAACAGTTTCTTCTTTGAAAACTTCTCTTAATTCCCGCTGGAGCTTCTGTGATTTGGCCAGAGCGTGTAGAAGCTGATCTTCGATTTGCTGATTATTTTCCGGACGTATATCCCATGCTTTTTTTAAGGTCTCAAAAGTTTGATTGGCTTTATTTAATAAAAATTCTATGAGCTCTGTATTTGTCGGGATCCTGTCCGTTAACATTATCCGGGGGCCGTCATTAAATCCCATATGTTTTATTTCATCCTGGGAAAGCATTGCTTTTACATCTGATGATAATTCTGCATTGGGTGATTCGAATATTTTAAATTGTTTTTCTTCCTGTACAATTTCAAGTATCATATCCGTTGAAAGTTTACCCGAGAGTTCCGGATCTTTGGATAAATTATCACGTATCCAATCGACCGGAACCATAAAAAAATCAGCATTTTTTAACAGTTCGGTTATTTTTTCTTTTATTTTGATTTTTATCTTCCGGTTCATATTATACAATGCACCTCATATACTCTTTAAAACAGTTTTTTATGAGAAGAAACTTCTACTTTTTCACTGACCTCTTTGAGTTTTTCAAAAAATGATTTCACTCTCGGATCATTCTGCAGTAAATCAACTAACTCTTCTTCTGGTCGTTCAGAAGAATAATGAAGTAAAAATCTGTTCTCATCTAAACTATCTCTGTACAGCGAAACCTGGTATCCGGCTTCTTCCAGAGACTCAAATGTTTTTTTTATGTCAGAAAATACCCATGTCTGCTTATCTTTTTCTATTCCAAATAATATTGAAACCAGATTCACTTGTTATCTCCTTATGAATAAATATAACAAATTCTATGCCGAAATTACTTCTGTAAATTATTAATATTATTTTTTGCTAATTTTTCTGCCTGCTTCACAGCCTCATCAATTCTGTTACTTAAGGTCCCTTTTGCCTGAGCCAAAAAAGGGCTGCCCCCTCCCTTTCCATGTATAATCTCAGAAGCCGTTTCCATAATGTTTCCTACATCAATATCAATATCCTCAGACCGTCCCAGAAAGATCATGGGCTCTTCTTCTTTTAAACCAAATATGACCACAACTTTTTCAAACTGTATTAGTTTTTTTATCAGTATTGAGATTTCTGAATTCGTACGGTT
>CAZETW010000058.1:1957-15699 GCA_964515295.1 uncultured bacterium
ATTGAGACAGAATATGCTGACCGCTGTGCTGCTGCATATGATCAAAACGACGATTCCAGTCAATTGTACCGTGAACTGTTTCCCCTTTATGAACATTTCTGTCCGCTACATGAATTATAGTTTCCTGTTCTTCATATACATTAATGACACGAGCTTGTCCCAGCGTACCCTTATCCGCAGGCTGTCCTCCTGAATCAGGATAAAAAAGGGTTTGATCCAGAATTATTCCCCATGAGGTGTTATCTATCTTAAAGTTGGCAATAACTCTTGCATCAAATCCTGTTTTATAGGGAGTAGTATAAAATAATAATTTTGTTGTGGGTAAATTCATACTATATTATTGAATCTGATCAATGATGTTCATAACCTCCTGTGGAGACTTAAATCCTTCAAATCGTTCTGTTTCCTCTCCGGAAGCATTAAAAAAAATAACTGTGGGCATACCGTAAATATTATATTTTTCCCGTAAGGTCTTAGAGCGACTGTTGCTTTTGGTTAAATCCAGTTTTACCTTTACAAATCCGGAAAGTCTCTCTTGCAACTCAGGGTCTGACCAGGTTTTCTCATCCAGTTCATTACAGGCAGCACACCATTCTGCATAAAAATCCATAATGAGCGGCTTATGTTCTCTGGCAGCTATAGAAAATCCCTTTTCATCATCTGGTAACCATTCACTCTCCTGTATCTGGTTATTTTCAGTTTCTGCAACTTGCGACGGCAAAGAATAATGCGTTAATCTGGACAGTCCGAAAAATAGCAGCACAGTTCCTCCAATGATCAATAATAATCCGGATGATTTAAAAAATTTTTCTCTGGAAGAAGATCCCTGAGATAATGGTGTCACACCACCAATATAAGTACCGGTGAATATCAAAAATACTGACCATACCATGAAATACAGCCAGACAGGCACCACTGATCTGATAAATACTATTGACAGTATTATTAATATCAGCCCCAGTCCTCTTTCAATGATTTCCATCCAGCCTCCGGATTTGGGCAGGGCTTTGATAATACCGGAAAAAGTGCCGATCAATATAAATAAAACACCAAGTCCTGCTGCATAGGTAAAAAGTAGTCCTGCACCCATTATCAGAGAACCTGACTTTGCCACCCAGGCCAGGATTACTACCAGAATTGGGCTTATACAGGGGGATATTACCAGCCCGGCAACCAATCCTGTAATAAAGGCACCTAAAAATCCTTTCCCTTTTTTTCTTTGTAATGTAGAAGCCAGAGAAGATGGAAGCTGCAGTACAAACAGACCGACCAGAGAGAGTCCCATTATGAGAAAGATCAACGATATCATTATCAATACTGCAGGATGAGCGGAGATAGATCCAAACACCATCCCGGTTCTGGCTGCGAGCACCCCGAGTATGGAAAAAGTTACTGCAATGCCTAAAACATAAAAAAGTGAAAGTATAAATCCTTTTAATTTCTTTTCACCTGCCTGAGCACCAATAACAGCCAGAGTTACAGGGATCATAGGGTACACACATGGCGTTAAGCTGGATAATATCCCTCCTATAAAAACAATAAAAAAAGCAAGAACAGAGGTTCTTTCTAAAGCCCTTGACAATCTGTCCTCAAAATTCTGAGTTTCTCCTGATCCGGCAGGAGCTGCACTTTGTTCTGAATGTAATATATGTATATCTGCAGAACTCTGCTCTTCAGCCGGCGGATAGCAGACAGAACCATCCTCGGAACAGGCCTGATATATTACTGTTATGGGGATTTTTTTTTTGCCCGGAGAAGCTTCCGGACTGACGTCAATATTTGTTTTTACCCGGATTGTCCCATGATAAACAGATCCGGTATAAGGATCTGTTTCACCCCGGGGATACTCAGCTTCACCAAAGCTTATATCCTTAACCTTGCCGGGGATCACTTCGAACATACCGCTGCTGTACCCGCTTATATGATATCCGGAAGCAACAGTACATTCCACTATCAGCCGGGCACTCGTACCTGGTGAGAGTTCTGCAGGCTGAACGCTGCTTGTAACACTGATTTGGGCTTCAGATTGAATAAGCACTACTACAGGCAGTAGACATAAGACTATCCTGTTGATCATAACAACCTCTTAAAATATTTTAATATTCAGCTCCTAAGGTAAAATAATAGACTGGCCCGGACAGTGTTTTATGTAAATTTGTAGACCAGGCAATATCATACTTAAGCAGGAAAAATCCAAGATTCAGCCGTGCACCTATTCCAAATCCTCCAAATAAATCCTTGAATTTCGGCATAAAACCAAATGATTTCTGAAAAGGCTGCCATGAATCAGTATCAGACCAGGCTGAACCCACATCCATAAATAAAGCCCCCCGAATATTCTGGAGACCCAGAGGAAGGGGGAAATCCATAATAAGATATTTTATTAAAGGGAATCTGAGTTCAATATTAGTAAGAAGAAATTTGTTCCCAACCATCTGATAATAAAGAGCTCCTCTCAGTGGTGTCTCAAGAGAGGAAAAAAACAGATTATCAATATCTAAATAATCAATTGATACTCTGTTATATTGATAATTAACCCAATTTGACATCCCGCCCAATATAAACTGCTGAGGATTGGCACCTCCTGAAATACCACCGGAAAAACGCAAAGCAAATTGATAATTATTTGTAATCCGGATATAATTTCGCCAATCCAGACGCAGTGTCCAGAAATCAAGACCGTATTTTTCACTCAGAGAAGGACTGTAGGAAAACCTAATGTTGGAACGTCGTCCGTTAACCGGTCCGGTAGTCCCCCATAACACTGTATCTACAGTATATCCTAAATTAAATAAGGCAATCCTTCTTTTCATAATAGTGCCTTTTTCCTCAATATATCCTCCACTATAGCCAAAATAATCAATAGCGACTAAATCCCTGTCAATGGCAACCCCTGTAAGACCAAAATCTATTCTTTTGAATTTATTCATAGGTCTGGATATACCCATAGTTACACCATACTGACGGTTTCTGATATATCCCCAGTACAGCTGATTATCGGATACAAACCAGGTATAATATGGATAGGAATAATGAAATACTGACACACCGTAATCTGTCTGTTTGGGTAAATAAAAATATGAAAATTGAAAATTTGAATTTTTAATATTGTAAAACAGATCTGCATAAAGATTTATTTGATGATTACCAAGTATATCCGACAGAACCAGCATTGACTGCCCCTGAATTCCAAAAAAATTACTGTATCCTGTTTGTGCTATTATGGCATCCGGAGTAAATCTGACCTTATAATCATGTACTTTATAATCACCTTCTGTGTCCATATATACATCTTTATCTAAAAATTTATCCTCTTTCTGGCTTTCTTTTAAATCTTTTAGATTATCATATTGTTTAAACACATAATGTCTGAAATTAATTCCGGTACTTGTATGATAACTTGGTTCTTTACCAGTAGTATCCTGTTCTGCAATAACCTGATCTGATTTTTTATCTTTTGTATCCCAGAAAAGAGTATTATCAAGTGTGATTGATCCCGGCTCAATACTTAGAGGATTATTCAACATATAAATATCATAGCCGCCGTGAAAAAATGAGGAGAGTACAAGCCTTTTGCCATTTCGAGACCATGAGATTTGTGAAACACCTGTCACCAGGTTTGTTATGGGGTAACTTGATTCTGTTTCTCTGTCAAAAATAAAAATATTGTTTATACCATTTTTGTTAGAAAGATAGGCAATTTTTTTCCCATCCGGAGAAAAAGAGGGAGAAAGTGCTTGATAGGTATCATTAGTATGTCTGGTTATCTCACCGGTGGTTATATTAATGGTATACAGGTCGTGATGTTTATAATCATGAGATTGTATTTTAATATTGATTTCAGAATTGTCTATATATTCACCTCTGTCCGAAATAAAGACAATTTCTTTTCCGTCTGCAGACCAGCTGGGATCAAAATCACTGAATATGTCATTAGTCAGGTTTTGTAACTCATCGGTTTCAAGATTATAAATATATAAATCTGAAGAACCATCTTTCATTCCCATAAAAACAATTTTTTTATCATCAGGAGACCAATCCGGAGAAAATAATCCGTCAAGATCTAAAAAATGGGAGCTGATAAGTTTTTGTTTTTCTACATTGTAAATATTGATTGCATCCTGAGATCCGGCTTTGGAAGTAAATACAAAATTCTCTCCCTGGGAAGACCATCCAAATCCGGGTCTGGTCCAGTGAAGCTGCTCAAACATATCCGAACGGTTTCCTTTGACTAATTTTTTTTCCTTTCTATCTCCATATAAATTTTTTAAATAAATATCAAAATAACCTGATTTATTAGAAAGATAAACAATTTTATCTCCTTGAGGAGAAATACAGGGTGAATTATTAAGAAAATTTTTATCCTTGATATGATCTGTGAGCCGTTTAAAAACATCTTCCGGCTCATCACGATCCTTAATATCAGGCCAGTATATTTTTTTTATATGTTTGTGCCATCTTTCTGACAGTTCTTCAGTTTTAATACCAATAGATTGCTGTAATGCTTTATCAACATTTCTCATAAGTTTTAATTTATTGAGAAACTCAGCAATCTTCTCTCTTCCATATTTTTTACTGATATAATTAAAAACAGATTGACCTCCCTTATAATTTAAAAAACCACTTAAATACTGAATAGGAGGTACATAGTTGTTTAATGTAGCATCCCGCATGAACATATCACTTTCACTATCCCACCCGATACTTTCATATTCAGCCAATCCTTCAGCGATCCAAAGAGGTATTTGAAACTGAGCCATATTCATGACCATAGACCCGGTTCCCCCTCCATATAACATCTGAAAAGTAACTGCATGGGTTAATTCATGATGAATAACATGTCTGAAATCTTTATGATTACCCTGAAACGGAACCACAACCCGATTTTTAAAAATCTCGGTAAAGCCTCCGACTGATTCTTCCAGTAATGCATAAGTAGCATTGGTTTGCTGAAAATCATTATGACTATTATAGACAAGTATAGGCACCCTGTCTTGAATTTTATATTTCATGTCAACTCTTAAATCCACATAACTGGACTCTGCTACATCTGCAACAAATTGAGCCAGCAGCTGTCCTTTTCCATAAAAGTAAACATCAAAATGTTCAGACTGTATATAACGCCAATCAAAATCTTTATACTGAACTTTATTTTTACCAAAGCTTTGTGAAAAAATTAAAGCCGGCATTAATAATATTACAAATATATAAAATATTGATACTTTACTTTTCATGTTGACCTCCAATAAGTCAAAATCTTTTTATAAAAAAATGTAAATGTATTAAACCCAAAAAAGACAGTCTCCATAGAGAAAGGAGCAAAAAATAAGATTATATAGTATGTATAATTAAAAAATGTATAGTGTTTGTGTGATTGATGGTTATGCGTTTTTACTAAATTGTTCCCGTTGTTTTTTATTGGTTAAATTTAAATCTTTAAGAATTTTTTTTACTTCTGTTTTATCAACAGATTCAAAACCATATGTATCTGTACTTAATTCTTTTGCTATTTTTTGAAAATTGTAGGAAGGATTCTCCTTTACTATTTTTTTTATTTTGTCTTCTATAGAATCAAAGGTTTCCTGCTCATTTATAGCACTGTCTTCTTTTGCTGCTGATTTTCCTGAAGGGGTTCTTTTTACATTAAAGCTTTCCAAAGCTTCCTCAATAGTATCATAGGCTTTAAGAATATAATGAAATTCCAATAATTCGAATACTTCATATACATCAGGTATCATCCGGGCTAATTTTAAATCACCTCCTCTTTCTCTAATTCCTTTAATTTCACTGATAAAGATACCCCACCCTGCACTGGAAATATAATCAACTTTTTCAAGATCTATCACTACCTGAAAAACTCCCTCTTTTAAAAGTGTATCAAGGGCCCGTTCTAATTCTGATGATGTAGTAGTATCAATATAGCCTCCCACATTAATTATCGCTACATTTTCTTTTTCACCTACTTTTTCAACAGAAACCTGTATTCCTTCCATAAATTATTCTCCAAAATTTACGAAAAATAGTTTATACGATCAAAGGTAATAGAAATATCTTAAATTGTCAACTTTTTTATAAATTAATTTCACAATGAAAAAATCAAAATGTACATCTTCAATATTTATAACAGTGTGCCTGTCAATTAAAAAACCCGACCCCATCTGATTTTATCCTGCAATCTGTAAAAAGGAATATCTTTATCTATAGAAAACAACACTATAAGAATCTGTCAGGAATCAAAATATTTTTTTACATATGTATCCATGACCGCTATAACGTCTTCCTTGCATTCACCGCATACTGTGCTGACTTTGGTTCGTTCCTGTAAGGTGTGAAAATCAGTGGCACCCTCCAGCACTGCTTCTTCAATATCATGATCAGTGACATTCATGCATTCACAAACAACTTTCACTTTCTTTTCCTTGATCTTTCCTTCCATACCGTTTCTGCGGTAATAATCATTAATAGCTGCTCTGAGGGCTTTATCTCCCAGTACTGAACAGTGTATCTTTCTATCAGGTAATCCGCCCAGTTCTTTTAAAATGTCCTTGGGTCTGATGTTATAAGCATCTTCGAGTTTCATGCCTTTGACCATCTCAGAAAGCACAGAAGTACTGGCAATTGCACTGGCACATCCGAAGGTCTTCCACCGACAGTCAGTAATTATGCCCTTTCCTTTATCGACTTTGATAACAAAAAGCATTTCATCACCGCATTTGATGTTTCCGGTCAGTCCCTTTCCATCATAATCAAATGCATCAATGTCATCCAGTATATTCCTGGGGTTGGTAAAATGATCTTTTACTTTTTCACTGTACACCCAGCTTGTGTTATTCATTTGACTGCCTTAACTCTTTTTTAAAAAGTTGACATTTTTCTGAGTTTTTTTACTGTCTTTATAAGTACATCAATAGTATACTCTATCTCTTTTCTCACAGTGCCGCGGCCTAAACTTATACGAATGGATCCATGGGCACACTCATGAGATAAATTAGTAGCCAGAATCACATGTGAAGGATCCAGGGACCCGGAAGCACAGGCCGAACCTGTGGAAACAGCAATCCCTTGCATGTCCAGATATAACAGAAGTGATTCTCCCTCAACCCCTCTGAAAGATACATTAAGTGTGCCGGGAATAGAATTCTGAGGATGACCGATAAACTGTGTATCAACAATAGAATTCTGTATGCCCTGACGGAGCAATGCTTTCAGTTCAAGAAGCCTTTCAGCCTCCCCGTCCATTTCAATTGCTCGCATCTCTGCTGCCTTTCCGAA
Source organism: uncultured bacterium (assembly GCA_964515295.1). Classification (GTDB taxonomy): domain Bacteria; phylum Zhuqueibacterota; class QNDG01; order QNDG01; family CAYUAG01; genus CAYUAG01. Next base: position 9,230 of record CAZETW010000058.1, read on the forward strand.
ACCTACAATTCCGAGGGTATTTTCTGTACCAGCTCTTCTGCCATCCTCCTGGTGACCTCCATGTATCATAGGACAAAATGGAGTTCCCTTTTTAATATATAAAGCTCCGACTCCTTTCGGACCATATATTTTATGCGCTGACATGGAAAGAAAATCAAGATCCAGTGCTTTCACATCTACCGGTATTTTGCCCACAGCCTGTACTGCATCTGTATGCACAAGCGCTCCATACTCTCTGGCTATTTGTACAATTTTTCTGATATTCTGAATGGTTCCGATTTCATTATTTGCCATCATAATGGAAACCAGCATAGTATTTCTGTCAATCTTTTCTTTATATTCCTTTATATCTAACCTGCCATATTTATCCACATTCACATAGATCACCTCAGCAGAGTGTCCGTTAATACATTTAGAGGTTTCAAGGATGCAGGGATGTTCAATTGTACTGGTTATCACCCGAGGCAGTCCAAGTTCAGGCATATTGCACCCGCGTAACGGACAGGTGGTAAGTGATAATACTGTGTTATTAGTTTCAGATCCGCTCCCCATAAAAACAATTTCATCAGAAGAAGCATTGATCAGAGAAGCAACCTTTTTGCGCGCTTCTTCGATATAGTATCGTGCTGTTCTTCCTGAACTGTGCATACTGGAAGGATTGCCAAATTCTTCCATAACTGCAATCATAGCTTTCTTGACTGCAGGATGAAGAGGAGTGGTGGCATTATGATCAAGATATATTTGTTTTTGTCCCATGACTACTGCCCTATACCTGAAGATCTTTTTTAAGATTCAGAATACGGTGTATATGATCTCTTTCTTCTTCATCGATCAAAAAATTAAACACCTTTTGAGCCTTCTCGTCCTTTTGCGATTGTACCACACTTTGATAAAATTCTTTTCCCTTTTTTTCAATTTCTACAGCCATGTGCAGAATTTCACTTCCAGCATATTTATCATTCATATTATACTCCCCAATGTCATAACAATTAACAATTTAGTTATCTTTTAAAATTACCTCATCATACTCTTTTTGCAGACGATTTTTATGTCTGAGCTCTTCCTGAGCAAGTATTTGAAAAAGTTTTATGAGAGCAGGATCAGAATTTTCCTCTGTGAATTCCGTGTACAGTTTGATGGAGGCTTCTTCTCTTTTCATGGCCAATATGAGTAAATCCTGATAGCTCATCTCAGAATCAAACTCCATATCCACCAGATAATCACTTATCTTCAAATCCGGAATATCCTTTATTTTTATTTTCTCCACCTGCTCAGGTTTAAAATTTTCCAGCATGCGCACATGTTTTTTTTCTTCCTCTGCCATCTCTAAAAACGCATCCTTCATGCCGGAACGGACGGTTACATTACTGCATTTGGTATAAAAATCTACTGCTTCATGTTCTTTATCTAAAGCAAAACTGATAGTTTCTTTTAAATCTTTAAGTTCCATTTTCTTCCTTTCTTTTAAAATAATAAATTTACTGATTAAAATCTTTTCGTACGAACATGACAGTAAGGGGTTTTCCCGGTTTTTTGGTAGTAATCCTGATGATAAGACTCTGCTTTCCAAAACTTACCAGCTTTCCGTAATTGGGTTGCCATCTTATAACCTTTTTTTTCGAGAATCTCAATTAATTTCTGGGCTGTGTTTTTTTGTTTTTCACTGCTATAAAAGACAACTGACTGATACTGTTCTCCGATATCCGGTCCCTGACCATTAACCTGGGTTGGATCATGGATTTCAAAAAAGAGTTTTGCCAGATCCTCATACGAGGTTTGGGAAGGATCAAAAGTCACCTCAATTGCTTCCACATGGCCGGTAGTGCCGCTGCATACTTCTTCATAGGTGGGATTTTCTTTCTCTCCGCCAGTATAACCAACCCGGGTAGAGACCACACCTTCTGCCTTCTGAAATAAATATTCTACTCCCCAGAAACAACCGCCGGCAAAAACTGCTTTTTGAGTTTGAGGTTTCTGATCGGGAATGAACTGTAAAGAAATTGAATTTACACAATGACGAACATTTTTGTCAGTAAATCCCTCTCCTAAAAAAACATGCCCTAAATGTGCACCGCAGTTACTGCAGACAATCTCTTCCCGATTACCATCTGCATCCAGCTGACGTCGAACAGCTCCGGGAATTTCATCATCAAAACTCGGCCAGCCACATCCGGCATCAAATTTATCATCAGAACGATAGAGCGGAGAACCGCAGCGTTTACAGGTATACACTCCTTTGGCATCATGATTATTGTATTTTCCAGAAAACGGCTTTTCCGTCCCTTTATGAATAATGACTCGTTCTTCTTCTTTGGTTAATTCTTTATATTCCATTTTCTTCTCCTGCGCCATTGCATATGAAACAATAAATAAAAAAATTAATAGAAACAGAAAAAATACATTCCATTGTTTGAATTTCATAATATAACTACCCTCCCAATAAGCTCAGACTAAACACCATTACCAGCATTCCTAATATAAAACCGATAATAGGTGTGTGTTCAGTATCAAATGATTTTGCCACCGGTACCAGCTCATCAATGGAAATTGCCACCATAATCCCGCCCACAAAAGCAAGAACCCACCCTAAAAGTTGTGGTGTTAAAAAGGGAAGCAGGATAAGGCCTGCGATTCCCGCTCCCACGGGTTCACTTATTCCGGAAAGAAAAGACCAGAAAAGCGCTTTCTTGCGGCTGCCGGTCGCTGCATAGATGGGAACTGAAACTGCCATTCCTTCCGGAATATTATGTATGGCTATAGCAACAGCAATAGCTATCCCGAGGTTTACATCTTCCATAGTTCCTACAAATGTTGCCATTCCTTCCGGAAGATTATGAATACAAATACCCAAAGCAACAAGGAAACCTGTATGCATTAACTTTCCGGAAGAATTAATCTCTCCGTGATCATGTTGTCCAATATACTCATGAGGAACAATAACATCGATAATAAAAAATAGTATCATCCCCAAAAAAAAACTTGTATACGCTAATTTAAAACCTATAGCAGTAATACTGTCCGGTAGTAATTCCATAAAAGAGACCAATATCATCACTCCGGCTGAAAATCCCAGGCTGAATCCCATAAATTTCGGCCCTGGTTTTTTTATTGAGAGACCAATGGCACTGCCAAGAGTGGTTGCAAGACCGGCTCCTGTAGTAAGAAGCATAGCATATACAAAATTAGATTGCATGACTTTTCATAACCCTCTTCGTTTAACAAAACCATCCTGTATATATGTAACAAAACAACTCATATTAATGTTTCCACAGTACCTTAAATATTTTACTCCTGTGTAAACATATCTTTTCCAACACCGCATTCCGGGCAAACCCAGTCATCAGGTAAGTCTTCGAAAGAAGTACCGGGTTCTATACCATTATCCGGATCTCCTTCTTCCGGATCATATACATATCCGCAAACATCACAAATCCATTTTTCCATTTTTACCTCCTAAATTACCTTTATAAATTGAAAGTAACTTTATCAGATCTAATACTGACCATCCATGCGAAAACCGGGAACCCCAAACCACATGCCTGTATTTTTTAATGAATCTAATTCTGCCTGTATAAGATCAAAATGAGAATCCTCCCATTCTGCCAGGCGTAAAAACATATCTTTTGCCTGAGCATCATCTACCATATCAGCCTGATCTCTGAAAAACTTTGCAGCATTTCTTTCCAGATCCAGAGCTGTATTCAGCGCATCAATTTCACCCAGTTTTGCTTCACCTTTGGTTCTGATCTGTTTTTCTCTCACTTTTGGAATCAGTGACTGAACCTTCGACTGAGGGATGTGTATTTCTTTCCAGGTTCCATTCTTTGTCAAATGTTCGAGTTGTTTCTCCAGAATGGAGCGATGTTCTTGTTCATCCTTTGCTAATTGCTGGAACATCTTTTTGCCATTTTCATTCTGAGTTTTATTAGCGAGATCAGTAAAGGTTGACATTCCGTTGACTTCCACCTCAATAGCAGTCTGTAGGATCTTTTCCAGCTCTTTTGTTGAAGCCATATTGCCTCCTAAATTTTTTAATTCTGTTTATTTACTGTTCATTATCTTTTTATTACTTTATACATCACTATCGCGATCGGAATCGCAATCAATATCAGCAAAAGATTCAGGAAATCTCTTCCATTGAATACCTGTTTTCTTTAACAGGGCAACAGCACCTTCATCCACCTTTTGGGCAGGATGGGTGCCTGCACTGCTGAACTCTATCCCGCAATCCGCAAACATTTTTTTTGCCAGAGCTTCTGCAATCTGACTGCGGCAGATGTTTTCAACACAAGCAAAGGTTATTTTCATGTATCCTCCTGTTTACGATTAGGCTCAACTCTGTATCCTGTCTGCTTGACTGCCTCTGTAATGTGTTTCGGATCAGCTGCACCCTCTATACCCACTGACTTTTTATCCAGATCAACTTTAACCTTTTTCACTCCGTCTACTTTTTGTAAAGCATGCTCAATAGTCATCTTACAGTGTTTACAGGTCATGTCCGGTACAGTTATTTCATATGTTGTTTTAATATGATGATTATGGGGTTTTATAAAACCAAACAGGACAAGAATGAGAAGTCCGGCTCCGCTTACTATCCTGAAAATCAAGGGGATTTGTTCACCGTGAGGCGAAATCAATCCTATTCCCCCTCCTAAACGAATCCAGACCAGATTAAACACCAGCCCCAGAGCAAGGGATACTATTATTATTGATATAAGATACACATAAAACGCTTTTTTACCTAATTGGGATCGTACAAAAGACAGTGTTACTGCATTGGTTGCCGGTCCGGCAATGAGAAAAACCAAAGCTGCACCAGGTGAAAAACCTTTTTGAATGAGAGCAGCAGCAATAGGGATAGACCCGGTAGCACATACATAAAGAGGAACTGCAAATACTAACATAATCAGAAAATGAAGAAAGGGATAAGGAAGAACAGTTATGAGCAGGTCTTGAGGAATTACTGCAGTTAGAACACCCCCGATAAATACTCCGATCAGCATCCATTTCCCAATATCCTCGGCAAGTTCAATAAAGCCATATCTAAAAATTTCTTTGATATTTAAATATGACAGCCGGATCCGGTGAGAATGTTTTTTTACCCTTTTCTGTTTCGGATCCGGATTGAAAATACGATTAAACACCCCAATAGTTATGCCTGAAAAAAAAGCAGCTACAGGACGGAACACTGCAAACAGAGGTCCCATGAGAGAATAGGTGGCTGCTAAGGAATCTACTCCGGTAGTGGGAGTTGAAACCAGAAAACTCAGCGTTGCACTTTTGCTTGCTCCTTCTTTTTTTAATGATGCTGCCACTGGAATTACGCCACAGGAGCAGACCGGAAGTGGTATACCGAACAACGTGGCCTTGAAAATCGAACCAACTCCGGTTCCTCCCAGGTGGCGGGAGATGAATTCTTGCCCCAGAAATACATGCAGAATACCGGCAATCAACATCCCCAACAGTAAATACGGGGACATTGCCAGCCACAGATTCACCGACTCCAGAATAATATTTGCCAACACATTTATCATTTATTTACTTCAGAATTCTATTAATAATGTTCTTTATTTACAATAAATTAATTATAAACCTTGCCACAGAATCACCCAGATTAACACTGATTTATAAACAAAAATCAACTTTAATGTCCTCTAAAATATTTAAGTAACTATGTTCCATATTATTAATATAACTAATAATTTAATAAAATCCGTGTTCCATCCGTGATAATCCGTGGCTATAATTAGTTTATTTTCACTTTGATTAAATATTAGTAGTTCTCAGCCCAGAGTTCAAAATGTTCCTGAGGATGATCACACACCGGACAGGTCTCTGGCGCTTCAATAGATTCTACAATATGTCCGCAGTTTCTGCACTTCCAGAACACTTTTCCGTCTTTTTTGAAAACCGTATGATTCTTTACATTTTCTGCAAGTTTACGATATCTGGTCTCATGACGCTTTTCCACTAAAGCAACATTTCTAAAGGTTTCAGCAATTTCTTTAAAACCTTCCTCATCAGCAACCTTAGCAAAAGCAGGGTAGAGATCAGACCATTCCTCATTTTCTCCCCTAGCCGCACACTCAAGATTTTTCAGTGTATCATCATAGCAGACAGGATAACTGGCCTGGATGTCAAGGGCTTCTTCATTAATACCATGATTAATTAATGCTTTCATAAAAAGTTTAGCGTGTTCTTTCTCGTTATCAGCGGTTTCCTGAAATACAGCTTCAATCTGTCTGTAGCCTTCTTTGCGGGCTACAGAAGCATAATAATTATATCTCATCCTTGCCTGGGATTCACCGGCAAATGATTTCATTAAATTCTCAGCAGTTTTGCTGCCTTTCAGTTCCATATAGTATCTCCTTTCTTTTTTGGCTTATTGGCCTGTTGGCTTGTTGGCCTATTAGCCTGTTAGCATATTAGCTGGTTAGCTTATTAGCTTGTTAGCTTATTAGCTTGTTAGC
>CAZETW010000058.1:15799-17176 GCA_964515295.1 uncultured bacterium
GTTAGCTTATTAGCTTGTTAGCTTATTAGCTTGTTAGCATTTAGCCTATCATACTGTCAATTAATTGCTATCAGCTAAGGGCTAATCGGCTAATTGCCAACTGCTCATTACTAACAATTAAATCACCCACCGTATATAGCATCTGGCTCGCCCGATACTATCTACGTAACTTGGATGCTCACCCAAATTGATACAGAAAAAACGACTGTACCATTCGAATGTATGTGCTTATTAACTGATCGCTTCTACTTTTTGAGTTCTCTCATAAGCTTGCTTATATCAGCCGCTTTGTACACCCTTGACAATGCGGTCACCAATATCCTTGTCGATGTTGCGCCAGTATTCGAATGCACGCTCCAGGACCGGTTTGGATACACCATTTTTCAGGTGCCCTGCCACGTTGGACACTAACCTTTCACGCTGCGCGTCATCCATGACATCACGTATCAGGGCTCCGGGTTGGCTGAAATCGTCATCATCCTTACGCTTGGTGTAGGCAGCGCGGATGAATTCGCCGTTTGCACTCCAAATGGCCTCCTCCGGATATCGCTCAGGGTCAGCCTTGGGGCCGCCTCTTGAGTTGGGCGCATAGACCGGATCTGAGACATTTTCAATCCGCATTGCACCACCCTTGCTGTAACTGTGCACAGCGCTCTTGGGCCGATTAACCGGGATCTGCTTGTAGTTAACACCCAGACGGGCCCGGTGTGCGTCTGCATAGGAAACCAGGCGGGCAAGCAGCATCTTGTCCGGACTCGGACCGATCCCGGGAACAAGGTTGTTCGGCTCAAATGCCGCTTGTTCGATCTCAGCATGAAAATCGTCTGGATTGCGGTTCAGGGTAAGCCGGCCTACTTCCTGCAAGGGGTAATCGCCGTGAGGCCATACCTTGGTCAGATCAAACGGATTAAACCTGTAGGACTCAGCCTCTTCAAAAGGCATGATCTGCACTTTAAGTGTCCAACTGGGATAATGCTTCCCTTTAATAGCCTCAAACAAATCACGCCGGTGGAAGTCGGCATCATCGCCGGCGATCCGGTCTGCCTCTTCCTGGGTGAGATACTCGATACCCTGGTCAGTCTTAAAGTGGTATTTTACCCAGAAACGCTCTCCTTTGGCATTGACCCACATGTAAGTATGACTCGTGTAGCCGTTCATATGCCGATAGCTTTTGGGGACTCCGCGATCACTCATCAGAATAGTAACCTGATGGGCCGATTCAGGAGATAAAGTCCAGAAATCCCACTGCATGTCGTTGTCGCGCAGACCACTGTCAGCACGTCGCTTCTGCGAATGAATGAAATGATGGAACTTCATAGGATCGCGGATAAAAAACACCGGTGTGTTATTCCCTACCATATCGTAGTTGCCCTCTGT
>CAZETW010000059.1:0-11855 GCA_964515295.1 uncultured bacterium
TTAAACTATTCTTTTTGTAATTGCAAGAAAAAATTTTGTTTGATTAATTTTATTTGTATTTTATTTATATGCTTTTATTATTTATATAATTTTTCATTTAAATAAAAAGAAGAAAAAATTTGTAGTATGTTTTTAATAGGAGTAAAAAATGGATATATCAGGTTTTATTGATTCTGAAATATTCAAATGGGTTGTGCTTCCTTTGTTGATTTTTATAGCCCGTATTTGTGATCAAACTATCGGCACTATCCGTATAGTATTCATCTCCCGGGGAGATAAATGGATATCTCCTATATTAGGGTTTATAGAAGTGATTATATGGGTATTAGCTATTCGTCAGATATTATATAATTTATCCAATGTTGTTGGTTATGTAGCCTATGCCGGGGGATTTGCTACCGGTAATTTTATAGGAATGCTTATTGAAGAAAAAATTGCTCTGGGAAAACGGGTTGTACAGATAATTACTCAGAAAGATGCATCCAAACTGATAAAATTTTTAACTCGTAAAGGATACGGGATTACCAATATTCCAGCTGAAGGGAGCAGAGGAAACGTTAATGTGATCTATACTATCATTGATCGAAGTGATATGGAAAGAGTTATACAATTGGTTGAGCGGATAAATCCGGGAGCATTCTATTCGGTCCAGAATGTTCTTTCCGTAAAGGAAGGAGTGTTTCCGAATAAAAGGGGAATAATCCGGAGATTGTATCCAAAATCCCGCCGATTTTACAGAAAAATGGACATTTCAAGAAAGATACGAATGTTACGTAAAGGGAAATAATTAAATGATTATTACTCTTTATATAATCAGTGGTCTGATATTATTATTTATAGGTGCTGAGTCTCTGGTGAAAGGAAGCAGTGCAATAGCAGTTCGTTTGGGGATCTCTCATCTTATAATTGGTCTTACTATAGTGGCCTTCGGTACAAGTGCACCTGAACTGGTTATCAGTCTTAAGGCAGCCGCAGCTGATTCAGGCGATATATCTTTAGGCAATGTGATAGGATCAAATATTTGCAATATCGGACTTATATTAGGTCTTTCAGCCTTAATTCGTCCTCTTAACATTCAGCTTAAGACTATTCGTTTTGATGTTCCTTTTATGCTCAGCGCATCGATTATCTTTATATTTTTTTCTCTGGGTTTAAAACTGGATCGCATAGAAGGAATTGTATTATTTGTCGGATTTATCTTTTTTATTGTATTTAATATTAGATCGATAAATAAAGAAAAAAAAAAGGAGGTTATAAAAAAAATTGAAAATAATCCATCTGCTCAGCACACCGGTTTGTGGAAATATTTTTTACAGATCGGAATTGGATTGATTTTATTGAATTTTGGATCGAATTTTTTAATCAAAGGAAGTATACAAGCAGCTGATTTTCTTGGAATCAGTGAAGCTTTTGTTAGTCTGACAATTATTGCTTTGGGGACCAGTCTGCCTGAGCTTGCCACATCAGTTATAGCATCTTGGAGGGGTGAGAAGGATATTGCTGTTGGGAATATAATTGGTTCAAACATTTTTAATATTTTATGTGTATTAGGGCTGTCTTCAATTATTTGTCCGATTCAGGGAGTTAACATTCAAATTTTAGATCTGCTGTTTATGCTGGGATTAAGTGTACTGATTTTTCCTTTAATGAAAACCGATTTTACTTTTAAACGCTGGGAAGGGGGTTTGATGATGGGTCTTTATTTTTTTTATATCTATTTACTTTTATCAATATGATTGAAATACAATTTGAAAGGCATAATATGAAAACAGCATTATTACAGTTTACTCCAGAATTCGGCAAAAAAGAGAAAAATTTAGAAAAGATTGGAAAATATTTAAGAAATACAAAAGCAACACTTATAGTACTGCCTGAGCTGTGTACGACCGGGTACCAATTTGTTTCCAGAGAAGAGACTGAGAATCTTTGTGAACCTATACCCGATTCTTTTACTGTTAAAGCATTTGAAACAATGTGCAAGAAGGCAGGTATATATATTACAGCAGGTATTGCTGAGAAAGACGGTGAAACCTTATACAACTCATCTGTTCTTGTCGGCCCCAAGGGTTTTATAGGAAAGTATCGTAAAATACATCTTTTCAGAGAAGAAAAGAAATGGTTTTCTCCCGGGAATATTGGATTCAGTGTCTGGGATATCGGAAAAACAAAAATCGGGATGATGATATGCTTTGACTGGATTTTTCCGGAGGCTGCCCGTTCTCTTGCCTTGCAGGGTGCTGAGGTTATCTGTCAACCAGTAAATCTGGTTTTACCTTTTTGTCAGCAAGCCATGATTACCAGAGCTATAGAAAATGGTGTCTTTGTTATCACTGCAAATCGTACCGGAACAGAACAACGAGGTGGAAAAGAAAGTCTTACTTTTACCGGCCAGAGTCAGATAGTTAATCCCAGAGGAGAAGTGTTATTTCGGTTGGGAGAAAAAAATGAATATTATCAGGAAGTTGACATAAATCCCGGTGAATCTCGAGATAAATATATTACTCCGGAAAATCATATTTTAAAAGACAGAAAACCGGATCAATATTCACTTGACTGAAAGCTGAATTTTTTCTAATTTGTATTAGTTTAGTAAATGGCTGAGTAAAACAATATAATTCTTTAATAAGGGGAATCTCGTCATGGGAAAAAACTGGGAAGGAAAACTTGAAAGACTGGATGCTTTTCGCTGGTGTATTCCTGAAACGTTTCAGAAAGGAATGCGGGTTCCGGGTATCATCTTTTCTGATGAAGAGATGCTGCAGCAAATCCGTCAGGATCAGGCTCCTCAGCAAGTTGTAAATGTGGCGCATCTGCCTGGTATTACAGGTGCTTCAATGGCTATGCCTGATATTCATTGGGGGTATGGTTTTCCGATTGGAGGTGTAGCAGCCCTGAATAAAGAAGAAGGAGTGATTTCTCCAGGTGGTGTGGGATATGATATTAACTGTGGGGTTCGTTTGTTAAGAACAAATCTTGTTTTTGAAGACATAAAAAAAGATTTAACCAGATTAGTGGAAACATTATTCAGAAATATTCCCTGCGGAGTAGGATCGAAAAGTAAACTCAAACTGTCAAAAAAAGAATTAAACAAGGTACTGGAAAACGGATCAAGCTGGGCTGTAAAACAGGGTTTCGGATGGGAAGAGGACATTGAATTTACTGAGGATAATGGGTGTATGGACGGTGCAGATCCAGGAGTGCTTTCATCCCGGGCTCTGAACCGGGGCATGCCTCAACTGGGTACTCTGGGTTCAGGGAATCATTTTTTGGAAATTCAAATAGTTGATGAGATTTTTGATGAAGAAATTGCTCGAATTTACGGTCTTGAAAAGGGGGAGATCACAGTAATGATCCATACTGGTTCCAGGGGATTAGGCTATCAGGTGTGTGATGATAGTCTTACCCGCATGGTTCATGCTGTTAATAAATATAATATTACACTTCCGGATAAACAACTTGCCTGTGTACCGGTTACATCTCCTGAAGGCAAACAGTATTTTGCCGGCATGGCTGCTGCGGCAAATTATGCCTGGACAAACAGGCAGGTGATCATGCACTGGGTTCGTGAGAGTTTTGAACAGGTACTGGGACAGGGCGCAGAAAAAATGGGAATGAGTTTAATATATGATGTGGCACATAATATTGCTAAATTCGAGAAACATACTATCAATGAAAAGGAACAATCACTTATTGTTCACCGGAAAGGAGCTACCCGTTCCTTTCCTCCTCAGCATCCTCTGGTTCCAGAAGAATATAAAAAAGCAGGTCAGCCGGTTTTAATACCGGGTGATATGGGTACAGCCTCGTATGTACTGGCAGGGACACAAAAAGCTATGGAACTTTCCTTTGGATCAACTTGTCATGGCGCAGGACGAGTAATGAGCAGGAGAAAAGCGGTCCAGAGTTTTAAGAATCGTTCAATACAAAATGAATGTGAAAAACGAGGAATTATTGTAAGGAGCAGAGGAAGACGCACTCTGTTTGAAGAAGCCCCAGAGGCCTATAAGAAGATCGACAAAGTGACAGAAATTGTACAGGGAGCCGGTATTTCAAAAAGAGTTGCCAGAATGAGACCATTGGGAGTAGTGAAAGGATAAATCCAATCATATTTTTATTGAAAATAGAGGATTAGATGCAGTTCAGAGATAAATCGAAGCGAAAGATCAATATAAACATCACTTCTTTGATAGATGTATTATTTTTACTGCTGATTTTTTTTATTGTTTCTTCACGTTTTATTGAACAACCTGCTATGAAATTACAATTACCGGAAACAACAATGGAGAAAAGCACAGAACTGAGAGGTTATACGTTGTTTATTACCAGGGATGGTTCTCTTTTTATTAATGAAGACAGGGTTCATAAGGCTGAACTTAAGAACCGTTTAGAGGAAATTGCTCCGGAAATAAAAGAGAGAGGATTAGTAATCAAAGCTGATGAAACTGTTGAGTATGGAGTAGTGATACGGGCTATGGATACAGCCAAAAACAGCGGAATAACAAAATTAATTGTTGCTACCCGGGAAAAGGTGGAGAAATAATGAAAATTATCACGTCTATACAGGAAATGCACAAGTTATCTGATAAAATTCGGAATCAGGGTAACATTATAGGATTTGTTCCCACCATGGGGTACTTCCATGAAGGGCATTTAAGTTTGATGCGTATTGCTCGTGAGAAAGCTGATGTAGTGGTCATTTCTATATATGTTAATCCAACTCAGTTTGGGCCTGGAGAGGATTTTAAAGATTATCCCCGGGATTTTGACAGAGATAAACATCTGGCAGAGAAAAACGGAGTGGATATTATTTTTCATCCATCTGATAAGGAAATGTATCCTAAAAGATTTTTGACTGCAATTACAGTGGATAAGATTACTAAAGTGCTTTGTGGTATTTCCCGGCCTCATCATTTTCAGGGAGTTGCTACAGTGTGTGCCAAGCTGTTCAATATTATCAAACCTCATTTTGCTGTTTTTGGCAGGAAGGATTTTCAGCAGTCAGTGGTAATCAAACAAATGGTAAGAGATTTAAATTTTGATCTGGAAATTATTACTGGTCGCATTATCAGAGAATCAGACGGACTTGCCATGAGTTCCAGGAATATCTATTTGTCTGAAGATGAACGTACCGATGCTCTTTTTCTTAACAAATCACTTTTAAAAGCTGAAGAAATGGTACATCAGGGAGAAAGAAAGATCGAAATCCTATCTAAATTAATAGAAAAAGAAATCTCCTCAAAAAAAAATAACCGGATCGATTATATCAGTATAATTGATCCTCAGACTTTGGAACCGCTGGAATATATCAGGGACAGAGCCCTCATAGCTCTGGCAGTGTTTGTAGGGAAAACCCGTCTTATTGATAATATTGTGATACAGGTTGAATAATATTTAATCATCAATATTTTATTTTTTATTTTTAGGAGGAGAAAATTCAGCTACCTCCCTTTCCAAAAAATAGCTGATTATAGTTCGTATAATTACAATTGAGCCTAAAACCGCTATATCCTTCAGGGTTGGATGAGTAATAGTACGGATTACATCTGCTGCTATCAGAAACTCCAGACCGAGAAGGAGATAAGACCCTAATTGATGTCGCAGGGTTTCCCGTTCCCGATATATAGATATTTGTTTAAAACGCTTTATTTCCAGTTTGGAAAGTCGAAAAGTGATAAGTATTACTCCCCAGACAATAATTGCAACTCCCACAACTCCGATGATTGATGATACCAAAAATAAAATTTCTTTCATACATATATCTCCAGTTTAATAGCAGATCTATAAACCGGCAGATTCTAGCCAGTATAAAATTAATATAATTATTGCAGCAGCAGGGATCACGACAACCCAATCATTCACTTTTAACAGTTCTGGTAAGGTTACTGTTCCGAATTCTCCTTTTTTCAGTATACTATTTCTGACTTTAGGATATAGTGAAGCATACAGGCCGGCACCAGCAATAATACCGATTAATCCTCCTATTAATGCATCCAGAAATCCGTTTCCCACAGCTCCGGCAATGGTTCCGGGACAGTAGCCCAGTACTGCAAAACCGACACCAAAAATCAGTCCACCAATAACACTCATACCCACTGATCCGGGTTTGGGATGCAATTTCACCCATCCCATAGTTTTCATAAAATAGATCCCGAGCATTCCGGTTACAGCTGCAGTGAGCATAATTTTTAACACTGTGAAATCTTCTAAAAGCAGTTGTCCGATTATGACATTATACTTGGTTACTCCGCCTTTTTGAAGCAGAAATCCAAAGATAAAACCAAAAAATAATCCCCAGACAAGGGACGATCTGTCAGATTTTTCTTGTTTATTCATAATAACTCCTTGTTATGCTATAAGGTTATACAGTAAGAAAGCAGCAGCAATACCTCCGATAAAAAAACAGACAGCAGATATCCAGCTGGATACTGCAAGCTGCAGAGTACCGCTTATCCCATGACCGCTGGTGCAGCCGCCTGTCCAGCGGGCACCGAAGCCGAGACATATTCCCCCCAGAACTGCTACAATAATCCGGGTAACCGGTTCAGAGCCAAATGTAGCTGACCATCGGGATGGTACCCATTGCCATTGGAAATCACCTGACAGAAGAGAAGAAACAAGAGATCCGATAATAACACCCAAAACCAGCATCCACTCCCAGTCTATGACTGGCTTGAATTCCTGATAGTAGGGTTTTTGTTCAACTTTCTTTCCTTTGAAAAGTTTTTCCAGCATACCGCTGGTACGGGCAAAAGCAGTTGAACAGCCGATAGGTTTTTTGGATATTAAAAATGTAAACCAGCTTAATATACCGATACCTATGCCTACAGCATAGGGAGACCAGCTAATTTCTGTAAACCAATTCATTATATCCTCCTGTTATTTATGAACTTTCCAGTGTTTATCTGATTGAATATAATTTGTAAAATACCGTGAACCATGGGGGTTCTCGCACACTTTACAGCGTTTAGTGTATCCGGCTGCACTGTATCCGGTCATACCGCCGGCCACATTATATACTTCTTTAAATCCATATTGTCCCAGAATACTTGTCCCCAGACTGGACCTATGTCCTGTACTGCATATTAGTATTGTAGGCTTATTTGCATCCAGTTCTTTGAATCTGGTTCGTAAATCAGGGGCAGGAATATTTACTGCACCTTCAATATGATTGTCTTCATATTCTTTAGGTGCACGTACATCAAGTAAAACAAAGTTGGAAGATCCTGTAGCCAATTCATGCAGGTCTTCTGCAGAGATCTGATGGACATCATTTGTTCGCAGACCAGCTACGGCCCAGGCAAACATGCCGCCGTCCAGATAACCTGTAATCCGGTCCAATCCCACCCGTCGTGCCCATACATTAGCCTGTACAGCTTGCTCATAATCAGTTGCCACAATAAGAATATCCTTATCAGTAGGTAATACCCAACCTGCAAAAGTAGGGAAATTACCGCCAAAATCAATATGCCAGGCCCCCGGAATGTGCTGACTGCCAAAGGCATCATAACTGCGGACATCAAGAACAATAATGTTGGTATCTTTCATGCTGTCCTGAAATTGTTCTGGAGCAAGCTCAGACAGAACCGGCAGATCAGATACCAGTGCAGGTCCTTTACGGTTAATATCACTGCAGCGGCTGAAATGATCAGGGGCTGGGGGCATATTGGAAGTCAGGGAGGTGATAAATTCAGCTTTATCTTTAATTTGCAGAGCGGGATTATATTTCCGTTCATATCCAATTGTGGTACGCCATTTGGCGCCCATAGCTCTTCCGCACAGAGAACCGGCACCGTGAGCCGGATAGACTTCGCAGTAGTCGGGAAGAGCTAAAAGTTTTTCATGCAGACTGTGATATAATTTCTCTGCAAGTTCTTTTGCCCTTTTTGGGAACAAATCCGGACGTCCCACATCACCAACAAAAAGAGTATCCCCAACAAAAACTCCCAGAGGACCATCACCCCGGGATCGGTCTGCCACTACATAGCTGATGTGTTCAGGGGTGTGTCCTGGTGTCTCCAGAACTGTAAGTTCCATATCCTCCAAATCAATGGTATCGCCTTCAGATAAGGCGATATGTTTAAATTCACATTGAGCAGATTTAGGAGCATAAATTTTTGCTCCGGTCCGTTTAGCCAGATCCATATGTCCGGAGATAAAGTCTGCATGCAGATGAGTTTCCAGGATATGAGTAATATTCACTCCCATATTTCTGGCTTCATCAATATAAAAATCAATGTCGCGACGCGGATCAATCACTGCACAGATTTCCTTGCCTGCGAGAATATAGGAACTGTGAGCGATTTTTCCGATAAAATAATGTTTGAGTAACATCTAAACCTCCATGTATTTGAAATTAATTTATTGATATATAAAATAAAATACGGCGATTACAACAGTCAAAAAGAGAATAGTCATTACGCCTCCTGCTTTAACATAATCCCTGTTTCTGTATCCTCCCGGAGTCATTAACATGGCATTTACCTGATGAGTAGGAAGAATAAAAGAATTGGCAGCACAGACTGCAACCAGAAGTACAAGAGGACGGGGGTCCAGTTTACCGATTTCTGCTATATTTATTACTAAAGGAACAAGCACAACTGTGGAAGCTACATTTGACATAAAAAGAGAAAACAGGGTTGAAAGTACAGCAATAGTGGACAGTATCAGTAAAGGATGTTCATTCTGGACCACACCCATGATGTTTTGAGCCAGGAAAGCCGCAGTACCTGTTTTTTCCATAGCAATTCCCAGAGGGATAAGACCAGCTATAAGAAACATAACTTTCCATTCAATGGATTTATACGCTTCTTCAATATGAATGACACCTGTTAAAATCATCGTGACAGCACCGGAAAAAAGAGATATGGAAATGGGAAATCCGGCTATGGTAAGTCCAATAGCAGCAGCAAAGCATGAAATAGCCAACCAGGCCTTACGTATATTTTTTTTTGCTGCTTTAAACGGAGTAATAATTACAAAATCATTGCTTTTTTGCAATCTCTGCATATTTTCCCATAAACCGTGTACAACGAGTGTATCACCGGCTTTAATTTTTCGGTCTGAGAAATCACCTCTTATCTGTTTATCCCTGCTGAAAAAAAGAACCGGTTCCACTGCATAATTCTTCCTAAATGCTAATTGTCGTATGGAACTGCCCACCAGGATGGAACGAGGTGGTATGATTATTTCTGCAAATCCGGCAGCGGTGGGATCAGTCAGGTTTTGGAATCTCTCCAGTTTCTCATGAAATCGAAGTTGATAATCGGCTGCGAAACGTTTGATATTTTCGGTGTCTCCCAGCAGAGCAATTTTTTGTCCCGGCTGAAACCGGGTATTTCTCCAGGGTGCATATTCAATCTGATCTGTTTTTGACACTGCCAAAATGTGGAGAGTGTATGCATCCCACAATCCTGAGCTTTCAGGCGTTTTTCCGGTCAGACTGCTTTTATCAGGGATTGTATATTTGATGACAGTAAAGGGAAGATGCCAGGTATCAATAAGTTTTTTTTGTTCGGAAATTTTATATTTTTCAGTCTCGCAGCGAGGAAGCACTGATTTACCGAAAAAAAAGAAAAACAGAATACCTATTGTCAGTAAGATTAATCCTGCAGGGGTTACTGCAAACATACCATATGGCTGCAGATCAGCATTTCTAAGTAGATCGTTCAAAACTATCAATGGACCGGAAGCTATCATGGTCAGGGTACCACCTAAAATGGCAGCAAAACCCAGGGGCATGATCAGTTCCGAGGCAGGGATCCGTTCACGTTTTGATATGTTCAGTACTGCGGGCAGAAAAAGCGCAGCAGCACCTACATTTTGTATAAAAGCTGAGAGCAATCCTACTGTAATAGAGCTGACCCCGATAATTTTTGATTTGTTTTTCCCTGCAAGACGGATAAGAAATTTTGACAATGTATTCATTATACCGGTTCCGGCAATGCCGTTTCCCATAATCATGACGGATATCATAGCAATGACTGCATTACTGGAAAAACCAGATAATGCCTCCAGAGGTTCAAGAATACCAGTCCATACGAGTGTCAGCAGGCAGAGAATTGCAATCAGATCAATACGAAATACTTCAAAAATCAGCAGGAAAATGGTAATGATTAAAATGAAAAGAACAGTTACTATTTCAATATCCATATTTTTTCCGTTCCTCAGGTATCAACATCATAATAAGGATTAATGTGATTTATTTACTTTTTATTTTTTCTATAGCTAACCTGATATAGTATAATATAATGATTTTTTATGATAATTAAATGAATTTGTCATGAAAATTTTTTATAATTTAAGATTTGCAATTTATTTTAATATTTATTATAATAAATCTCCATCTGGTGTGAACAATTTAAAATATATAAAACCTATTTAATCATTAATTGGTAGAGGAGTTTTTTTCATGAGTGGCTATTTTGGTGTGGTATCCAAAACAGATTGTGCAAGGGAGGTATTTTTTGGAACAGATTATCATTCACATCTGGGAACTCAGCGGGGAGGTATAGCAGTCAGAAATCCTGAAGGTTTTATCAGATATATTCATGACATCTCCAATTCACAGTTCCGGTCCAAGTTTGATGATGAAATCTGCACTATGAAAGGAAATCAGGGAATAGGCATCATCAGTGATTATGAAGATCAGCCTATACTGGTGCATTCTCATCTGGGGACATTCGCAATTGCAATGGTGGGATCAATACAGAATATTGAGGAATTAGTACAAAGAGCATTTAAGAACAGGATAACACATTTTTCTGAAATGACGGATCAGAGTGTCAATCCGACTGAGCTTGTAGCAACTATCATTGCTCAGGAGAATAGTTTTACAGAAGGTATACAAAGAGTTCAGGAATCAGTTGAGGGATCCTGTTCTGTTTTACTCCTTACACCGGAAGGAATGTATGCCGGTCGGGACAGACTGGGACGCACTCCTCTTGTTATTGGATCAAAAGCGGGGGCACATGCAGCTACTTTTGAAACTTCTGCTTTTCCTAATCTTAACTATGATATAGAGAAATATTTAGGGCCTGGTGAGATTGTCCGTATCACTGCAGAAGGATATGAACAGATGAAAAAACCAGGTGATCAGATGAGAATATGTGCTTTTCTCTGGGTATATTATGGTTTTCCTTCTTCGTCATACGAGAGAATAAATGTTGAAGATGTCAGAAACAGATGTGGTGCTTTTCTGGCCCGAAACGAAAACAGGGTTATCGATATCGTTGCAGGTATTCCCGATTCCGGAATAGCTTATGCGATCGGTTATGCTAATGAAGCAAAAATCCGTTATAGACGTCCTTTTGTTAAATACACCCCTACCTGGCCCAGGAGTTTTATGCCCCAGGATCAGCAGATAAGAGAATTGGTGGCTAAAATGAAGTTGATCCCTATCCGGGAGATTATTGAAGGAAATCGTCTGTTGTTTTGTGAAGATTCGATCGTGCGTGGAACTCAGCTGCAGGATATTATTCAGCGTGTTTTTGATTATGGTGCAAAAGAAGTTCATATGCGGCCTGCCTGTCCGCCTCTGACATATGGTTGTAAATATTTAAATTTTTCCCGTTCCCGTTCAGTTCTTGACCTGGCCACCAGAAAAGCTATAAAGAAACTGGAAGGGGATGAAAATAGATTTCTGGAAGAATATTCTGATCCATCCTCTGATAAATATATGAATATGATAGAAACTATCCGGAACAGACTTAAACTCACTTCTTTAAAATATCAAAAATTAGAAGATCTGGTGAAAGCAATCGGTTTACCTAAAGAAAAACTGTGTACTTACTGTTGGGACGCAGTGGGTGAGTAATTATAGAGAAAGGTACTTTCTTTGCATCGCATTGTTATTTTTT
>CAZETW010000059.1:11955-17080 GCA_964515295.1 uncultured bacterium
ATTTTTTGTTTGTTTTTTTTGAAAAAATTAATTAGTATATACAATACAGATACAGTAAATAAATTATTATTTATTATAACTATTATATAAAGATATTATGAGTTGTTTGATACTAAATTTTCCATAAAGAACATGAAAAAAAACAAGATACTTTTTTTATATTTTTTGTTTTTATTGCTTTTCAGCAGTTATTCATATCCTCAATATAATGCCAACCCTTTAATTTTTTCAATCGAAGAATGTCCTGTTGATGGTTGTTTTTTCGTTTATGATATTAACGGGGATAATAATCCGGATTTTATTTTTCGCTCAATGAGTAAACTTTACGTCTATGATCATAAAGGAACTCTATTATGGGATAAAGAGATCTCTATGATCGATTCATTTGAAGTTAACGGGGGGAATAAAAGCGGCGCTGCAGATATTGACGGAGACGGGAAAGTTGAAATTGTTGCATTAAATGCACATAATGAGATTCACAT
Source organism: uncultured bacterium (assembly GCA_964515295.1). Lineage (GTDB taxonomy): Bacteria > Zhuqueibacterota > QNDG01 > QNDG01 > CAYUAG01 > CAYUAG01. The sequence continues at coordinate 12,438 of CAZETW010000059.1, forward strand.
ATATGATGGTGAAACCGGTAATCTGGAGAGAACATTTACTGTAACTGTTGATGATACTACACAGTTTGCAGCTAATATGGTACTGGTTAATCAGAGATATCCGGGTTCACCTCAGAAAAAGAGAGATATAATAATCCAGACCAACGGGAGACCGAATATTAGTAAATACTGGAGGAGTATTAACCGTACCCTTATTGCCCTGAATCTTGAATCAGGAGAAGAAATTTGGCGATTACAGCAGAATGATGATATCTCGGATGGGATTTATGAAGGACATTTCGGCCAGCGTCATGGAGGCCCTGTGTGTGCTGATATAGATCTGGATGGCATTGATGAAATTATTGGGGGTAATGTAATTGACTATAATAATGGTACTGTAGATATAATTGATCCGAGAAATTATGAACACTTCTGGAAGAGATGGGTGGACAAAGACAGTAAAGCTGGTAGTGATTATATTGATCATATTGATGCCATTGCAGTTGGGGATTTCAGACCGGATATTCCGGGTCTGGAATGGGTGATATGTGAAGAGGATAATATCGGGGCTGAATCATATCATACAGTAATGTTCTCAAAAGATTCGATATTATGGAGAAAAATGACAGAACTTTATGAAGGAGGAAATCGTGAACCGCAGAATGTATGTGCAGGTAATTTTGATAATGATCTTGATTATGCTGAGGTATGGAATCGGTCACGATTACCTAAGAATGATGGATCTCTGAGTCAGCATCCATGGATTTATGATGCTTTTGGAAATCACATTGCTGATTATACTATGGAAGATGTTTTACCTGCTGATTTTAATCCTGCCGGCAATAAAGAAGGAATCGAAGAAGTGTGGACAATTGACTGGTCAGGTGGGGATAAAGAATATATTGTCGGGATGGCAAGGCACACTCATCTCAGTGGTATCTCTGGTAGTAATGTGATAATACTTGATGCAATTACCGGAGAGACTGTCTGGTCAACGTTTGAACACGACCCTCAGACTCAGGCTTCTATGCTTTATGTGGCAGATGTAACCGGGGATAACAGAGAAGAAATAATTATATGCGATGTCAGTAATGATAACTATCGTATAAAAATATATGTAAATGAAAACAGTCCAAAGAAATTTGTAACCAATAAATGGCGTGATCCTCTGTACTCGCAGTTAAAACAGAGCTGGAATTATTATTCACCAGGAAGTTATACCAAGGGCGGCAGCGCCAGTATCTTTAATGTTCAAATAAAAGATATAACACCCTTAAGTGTGGTTATATCCTGGTTTACGGATGAACCCTGTAACTCCAGTATTCATTATGGATTTACAGAGGAATATAATGAGGGGAGTATAGTTAATAATTCTTATGTTACCAAACATGAAGTTGAGCTTACTGATCTGGAACCTGAAGCAGAATATCATTATAAAATTCATTGCAGGAATCAAAAGAACAAACTTGTTAAAACTCCTGATAATATGTTTACTACTGGTCAAAAAGTTATATTACTGCATCCTCAGGGAGGAGAAACGTTCCATCTGGATTCTCTGGTGACTGTTCAATGGAGTATACCCAGTGGTCAGTACGGAGTAAACCTTGAAATATCAAAGGACAGCGGTGCAACCTGGAAACCGTTATTTTCTCAAGTAATTAATGATACTTTGGTTACCTGGAGAGTCGATGAACCGCCTTCTCCGCATTGTCTTATTAAGGTTAAACATGAAGACGGATATTTTTCGGATACTACTGAACAGGAATTTATGATTAAGGATACCACCAAACAGCTTGTTTTTACTCCCAGTGAGCAGGTATTGGAACAGGGGATTATATCCGATGTTATTACAGTTGATGTACAGAATGCATCAGGAGAAAATATCATCCTAAACTATGACTATATTTTTTCCCTGCAGACAACATCTCCAACTGGAGAGTTTTCTGTTGACTCGATATCTTGGAATCCTGTTTCCCAGGTCTGTATAGATTCCAGTAGCTCTTCAATAACTTTTTTTTACAGGGATAATACACTCGGTAACAGTGAAATTATGATCTCAGAAATTCCTTCAGTCGGCTGGAAAGATGATACTCTGAAAACTATAGTTTTGCTGGAGAATACAGATTTTCTCCCTCCTGAACTCAGCTATTTTTATCCATTTCCCGGTAAAAGATACGTGCCGTTAAACAGTGCTATCCGGTTTAAGATCGGAGATCCTGAGTCAGGATCCGGCATCGATACTACTTCTCTTAAATTGTTCATCAACAGTAATAGAATCAAGTACAGGAAGTCTGATATATCAAAAATTGGAAAAAATTTTCTGTTAAATTATACACCTGATGATATACAACAAAACAGCTGGACATCTGTTACTGTTCAATGTAAAGACTCAGTAATTAATTATCTGGATACAACTTTTACTTTTTTATCCGGAAAAGGGAGGATAATACATTCATGTGAAAATATAATCAATCCGAATGGCGGCACTGTTGTTAATGAAAAGAATGGAGTTGAAGTTTATTTACCTGAAGGTGCTGTCGGGGATACACTTTATTTTGTAATAGGAGAGACTGATTCAGTTCCTCCTTTGCCTGATTCAACTATAGCTATAGACACATATTATTATACTGGTCCTCCGGGGTTGCAGTTAAATAAAAAAATTAGCGTCTCTTTACCCTATGATGTAGGTATTCTGAATAAGGCTGGCATCAGTGAGGTTGATCAGCTGCCGGTTTATTTATATAATTTTAATAATTGGGAAAAATTATCCATTGAAAGTTATAATGGTGATCATGTTACTGTAAAAGCAAATTCTACTGGTTATATAACTTTTTTACTGGAAAATGAAGATTATTTTCCGCCAAAAATATTTTACTGTTTTCCCTTTCCTAATACACGATCAGTACCGGTTAACAGTCTGATACAGTTTAAAATTGGTGATCCACATTCTGGTTTCGGCGCAGATATAAGTTCTCTTAAACTATTTATTAATGGTACTAATATTGAATACAGTCAGTCCAGTATTACTCAAATGGGGAAGAATTTTTTATTTCACCACACACCGGACAGTATTATTAAAGAGGGTAATGTTTTAATACATATTCAATGTCAGGATTCAGTTTTTAATAAATTAGATACAACCTATACATTTATAACAGGAAACAGCAGAATAATCAATTCATATAAAGAAATTATTTATCCCGGCGATCAGACAAGTATTTCTTATGATACCCTAAGAGTAGGGGTAGATTTTCCAGCAGATGCAATAACAGATCCTCTTTATTTTACTATTGGAGTAACTGATTCAATTCCTCCGCTGCCTGATTCAGCTGCGGCAATAGGAAAATATTATTATTTAGGTCCTCCCGGATTGAAGTTAAATAAAAAGTTTACTGTGTCACTGCCCTGTGATGAGAATTTATTATATCGGGCTGAGGTAACAGGTGTTGACCAATTACCTGTTTATCTGTATAACTTAAATAATTGGCAAAAATTATCAGTCATAAGTTACAGTGACAGTCAGGTGTGTGTACAAACTAATTCTACCGGCTATCTTACATTTTGTAATATTTCTTCATCAGATGTTACAGAATGGGTGCAGGTGGAATCATCAAAACATACATGGGAATTAAGGCAGAATTTTCCTAATCCATTTAATCCAAATACATCGATAAAATATTATCTGTCAGAGGAATGCTTTGTAAGTATACGGGTATATGATTTACTGGGCAGATTTATCAGGGAATTGGTTGCTGAAAGGCAGAATGCAGGGTTTCATAGTGTTGAATGGAATGGTACTGATTTTGTGGGAAGAAACCTGCCCAGCGGGATATATTTGTTACAGATGGAAGTTGATGATTTTACTGAAATGAGAAAGATGATCTTAAGAAGGTAAAAGCCTGAAACTGCATGATAAATTAACCTTGCCACTAAGACTCGAAAACTCCAAGAATTTATGATTTGAAAATGAGACTATTGTAAAACCCACAAAAGACACGAAATTCACCAAATATAATATATAAGTTCAATAAAATCATTTAGTGTGTTTTGTGTTTTTCGTGGGAGATGTTTTTTAAATTAATTTACTCTATATTTTTCCTTTTTATATTAAAAATCAAGATGTCATCGTTAAATAATTTTCATTTTATCGGATTTTTATTATTTTATTTACAGTAGTTTTAAGAGAAATGAGGAAAGCTGAATTATGATTACATTACTTACTGATTTAGGAGAAGAGATCAGCAATTATCTCAAACCGGAGATCACCAAAGCGGTCAGGAGGGGGAATAATATTACAGGTCAGGTGATATATATTGATTTTTTTGGTAATTGCATTACCAATATCGGTTCGAAATTTCCGGGGAGTAAAAAGGAAGTTCAGATACGGATTAAAAACCTGGTTTTATCGGAAATTAAGTCGAACTATTCCGAGGTCAGTAAGGGGGAGGTCCTTGCCTTGTTCGGAAGCAGTGGAATGTTGGAAATCTCGGTCAATCAGGGTAATGCACAGAAACAGTATGGTTTTAGAGTAGGAGATAGAGTGGAAATTGAAGAAGCAAGAATCAAGAGGCAGGACTAAAGAATAAAGGAAAAAGGAAGAAGGAAGAAGGAAAAAGGAATAAGAAAAAAGTGAAAGACTAAAGAATAAAGAATAAAGAATAAAG
>CAZETW010000060.1:0-2234 GCA_964515295.1 uncultured bacterium
CTTCTAAAATCTAAAACCGTTAATCGTTAATCCTAAATCCATTAGATATTAAACCAAAATTTGTGTTAACCCATAAAAATCTGTGACTAAAGAAAGGACCTGGAGTTGTCTAAAAAGTATGAAAAATTCTTTAAACGCTGAGATCGCTGAGATCATCGCAAAAAATATAAATATTTAATAATTATGTGTTTATCACTTTGCGTTCTCTGCGAACTTTGCGTTAAATTTTGTTTTTAGTCAGCCCCGGTTTTAAAATAATAGTTTATCTTCTGAGTCCCCATTCTTTACTCTGGGAACACTGTGGTTATTTTTTTTTATTGACCGCCTCCAAACACTATTTCTCCAGCAAATCCCCTTTCTGATAAATCTCCATCTGCACTTCTGAAAACGGCTCTGCTTGTATAGTATCACTGGTTTGCAGGCGAGTGATCTCTCCGGTCTGAAAATTAACCTTAATTTTTTCACCATTCTCAACACCGGTTGAGATCAAATCAGCCGCAACCAGCGGGAAACCGGAATTTATACCGTTTCTTTCGTAAATTGCTCCAAATGATTTTGCGATTATTACCTGAATTCCCAGACTTCTGAAACAATCCACAGCCTGCTGTCTGGAAGAGCCGGCGCCAAAATTTGAACCAGTAATAATTATATCACCCTTCTTAGCCATCTGAGAGAATTTTTCCCATCCTTGGAGGTTGTCAAATGTATACTGTCCCATCTCATCAATATCTGTGATCGTTAAATATCGATTATGAAAAATCATATCAGTGTCAATATTATCTTTATCAATGACCCAGACTCTGCCCTCAATCTCTATAGGTCTTTCTTTTTGTTGATAACTGGTTTTCTTTCTTGACTCTTTGACTTTTGATCTTTTGAAAATTTTCGGTTTTGATAAGATGTTATTTTTACTGGTAATAATTCCGCTGACAGCTGAGGAAGCAACAGTTTCAGGAGAGGCCAGATATACCTCCCCCTTACCTTGTTTTCCGGCAAAATTTCTGTTCCCGGTGCTGATGGAAACCTCACCCGGTCCGTTCTGACCTATCTGGCCCTTGGCACAACCTGCACATCCGGCATTCCCTACTAAAGCACCTGCTTTCATGAAAATATCAATAGTTCCCTGTTCCAGACACTGCTCCCATATTTTTCGGGTAGAAGGAACAATTTTCAGAACTACTCCTGGTGCTACCTGCTGATCTTTTAAAATGTCTGCTGCTGCTTTCATATCGGAAAATCTTCCATTGGTACAAGAGCCGATAAATGCAGAATCGATTTTCACTTCTTTTAATGCACTGACTTTCACCACATCTTCAGGATGACCCGGCCGGGATACCAGTGGTTCTATGTTACTGATATCAAATTCTTTAACCTCAGTATACTCTGCATTTCTGTCAGCATATACAGGTTCACTTTTTCTTTTAACCACAATATTAAAATGCTGTAATACATTCTCATTAGGTGGAAATAGAGAGATTATTCCTCCCATTTCAGTGGCCATGGATGATATGGTTACCCGGTCATCCAAACTCAAAGTATCAATATAATCACCTTCCAATTCAGCAGCTTTTCCCAACAATCCGGCCGCTCCCATATTCTGTAATAAAAAAAGAATAATATCTTTTGCCTGTACTTCAGCAGAAGGAATACCATGAAATATAATTTTTACAGTTTCAGGGGTTTTGAACCATATCTTCCCTTCTGACCAGATCGAGGCCACATCTCTGTCACCCATACCTTGTCCAAAAGCACCTATGGCACCCAGTATATTTGCATGAGAATCAGTTGATACAAGAGTTCCGCCCGGCAATACCAATCCTTCATCAATTGCAATATGAGTTCCGATCCCTGACTGGATATCATATACCTTGGTTCCCTGTTCCCGGGAAAACTGACGACATATTTGCTGGTTTTCTGCATACTGCTGGTCAGACCCCCCTGGATTGCAGTCAAAAGTGAAAAATGTTTTCTCAGGATCATGGATATTTAAATTATGGGATCGTATATTTTTCACTACATTTGCTCCCCCAAAATCCCGGGCAATACGGGCATCTATACTGATCTCTGCAATATCACCTGCATGTACTGTCTTATTGCTGTGATTCGAGAATATTTTTTCTATCATAGTCTGACCCATGTTTCTCCTCCTGTAATTGATTTAGACTTGTACATTTGAATCTATATTCTAATGTTGCATAAGACCGCTGAACGCCTTTTATAAAGTAATATCAATT
>CAZETW010000060.1:2334-17028 GCA_964515295.1 uncultured bacterium
TATATTCTAATGTTGCATAAGACCGCTGAACGCCTTTTATAAAGTAATATCAATTTATTTCTCAGGCTTTTCTGTTTAAACATTATACTTTTCAATAGTTTCTCTTCCCTTAAGGGAAGACCCTCGTCGTCAGCTGAGGAAGAGGGGTGTCATAAAATAAAATCCCAAATCCCAAGCACCAAAGAACAAATAATATCCAAATCACAAATTCCAATGACCAAACATTTCTAACACCGCGCGGTCCGCCGTCTTCGGTCTGCGGTCAATATTGACTTCTGAATGTGATTTCTCTAAAGCTCTAAAATTCTTATGCTCTAAAGATCTGTTTTATCTTTTATCTTTTTGTCTTTTGTCTTGTTTTTTCCTTTTTCCTTTTTCCTTTTCCCTCCATCATTCCACTATTCCACTTACACTCTTCCACCTCTACTCAATAAGCAACCCCTTCGCTTTCATCACCAATGGATTAAAACAGGCAAAATCTGCCTGGTGAATAAAAATTGTTTCAATCACTTGAGGCCTGCCTTCGCCTTCTTTTGAATGGCAGGCAATAATATTAACAACTGACTCCGGTATACCACAATCAGCCGCAAGGACAGCACCGCTGATAGGGTGTCTGGCATATTTCCCGGACAGACTTTTCCGATACCCTCCTTTACCATCAGGCTCAATCTCAACCAATTTCCCTACATCATGTAAGAGGCCTCCGGCATATATTCTGTCAAAATCTATTTGATAAGGTAATGTATTATAACAATCTATATGCGATCTTGCTAAACATGCAGCTCCTTCTGTAACAGCGATTGTATGTTCAATAAAATTTATTCCCTGGGTGTCAACTAGAAGGGTAAACGGTATATTTTTTAACTCTTCTATGCTATTCCAGTTCCCCTGAGTGCATGCTTTAATCCAGGTCTTTACTACTTTTTCCCGCAAGTTATTATCATTTATTGCTGTAAGCTGTTCTTTAAAAATATTTTCAATATCATCTTTTTTTATCATGCAAACTCCTTTCCCAATCACTAACAGTAAACACTATGTATAAAAATTCATTACATAGTTACCATCATTATTCCAATATCTCAAAATTTTCCCGATATCCGCATTCATTTTTTAAATAATTTAAGATTATAAAAAGAACATTACCCTGTTTCTGCTGAAGGATTTCACTGACCAGTTCATCTCTGACTTCTTCAAGGGGACGTTCTTCTTTATTTCTTTCTATCACTTTAATTATGTGATAGCCATATCTTGTTTCCACTATATCACTGATTTCACCGACCGGTAAATTAAAAGCAACCTGTTCAAACGGTCTGACCATATCACCTACTTCAATATTTTCATATAAACCGCCTTTGGTATTTGACCCCGGATCCTCCGAATGTTTTTCAGCCAGTTCGGCAAAATCATATCCGGACCGTGCCATTCCAAAAACCCGCTGTGCCTGTTCTAAAATTTTCTTTTTTTCCGATTCTGATTTTCCCTGAGTTAAAAATAAAATATGACGCACTGTAGCAGTTTTATCTCTGGAGTAATACTGTCTTAATTCCTGATCCAGCACTAATCCTTCTGTCAGAATATATTGATCAATAAAGGATTGCATCCGTAATCCGTCACGGATATTCCGCATCACATATTCCTCAGATAATCCTAATGAATCAATTAAAGAAAAATATGATTCTTTTCCCCCATATTCTTTATAAAGGGTTTCTTTACGGGCAATAACACTGTCTTCAGGAACTTTGATATTTTTTTCTTTTGCTTTCTGTAATAGAATTCTGTTTTCTGCTTTTTGTTCAGCAAAAGCTTTAATAATATTTATTATATAGTCTTTTCTTTGTTTTAATGCGTCCAGACTATTTAAAAAATTACTAAACTGCTGATATAAATCCGGCATAATATCACCGTTATATACAGAAAAAGAATTCGTAGTGATCAACTTCACCGGATTATCAGGATCCAGAACCTTAATATCAAGAGAATCAGACATTTTCTTAAAAAATGAATGGATTTGACCTTCCTTTTTAAAGGGAGGGGAATAAGAACTGCTGCAGTAGCAAAACACCACAGAAATCAATAAGATAACGACAACTTTTTTAAACATAATTTCTCCTTTACTTTCATTAATAGATTAACATGTATTCAAGTTTTATCCTGACAATGTACAACAGGTATTTCTGCCCAGCAGGTTGTATAATCAGGAGATTTCATCTCTCTTCTCATGGCCCAGGAATTATTAAAACCTGTAGATGCTATCCTGATTTTATTTTTCCCCCACAATCCATTGATACTGTCCATCACCTGCATAAGTTTCTTCTGTTTTTGGGATAATTGCTCATCAGTAAACAAATTCTGCTGAATATGCTCAGACGGTATCAACTGGGTTAATAACACTCCGCATTTTTTATATTTATATCCCGTTTCAAAAATCTGATCACCTAAACAGCACGCTGTCTTTACAATTTCCAGAGTATTATTTGTCGGAGCAGAAAGACGCATCTGTTTATAATTTGCATACTGCGGTTCTTTCTTAAACGGATTCGTGGTCATAAAAACCATTACTATACAAGCTGCTGATCCCTGTTCTCTTACCTTCTCAGCAGACCGGGTAGCATACTCGGTAAGGGCAGCATGCATTTCTTCCTTTTTTTCAACCGGTCTTCCAAAAGATTTTGAAGTACAAATAGCTTTTTTAGGTGGAGGAAATTGCTCCAGAGCAATAACCGACTTCCCTCCCAGTTCCAGTAAAAGTCTCTCCCCCACAACTGTCATATTCTTTTTAACCCATTTTCTGTCTGCATATTTGAATTGTTTAGCATTATTAATACCATTTCTTCTCAGCATTCTGGCATATTGACGTCCTACTCCCCATACTTTTCCAATCTCAATAAACTCCAGAATCCCGTCAACATCAGAATGCTGAAATATATTCATTACTCCTTTCTGATCTTTTCTCTTTTTTGCCACTCTGTTGGCAATCTTAGCCAGAGTCTTGGTCTCCGCAACTCCTATTGAAACAGGAATACCTGTCCACTTAAACACAGTATGTTTGATCTTATCTGCATATTTCTGATAATCAGTTATCGGCAGATTATCCAGACGAATAAATGCTTCATCTATGGAATAAATCTCGATCTGATGGGTAAACTGCTCTAGAGTCTGCATAACCCGATTAGACATATCCCCGTACAGAGCATAATTGGAAGAGAGTACTGCAATACCATACTTTTTTATCATCTCTCTACATTTGAATAAAGGTATCCCCATGGGGATCCCTAATTTTTTTACTTCCTCGGAACGGGCAACCACACATCCGTCATTATTGGAAAGCACCACCGCAGGACAATTTACCAGAGAAGGATTAAATACACGTTCACAGGAAACATAAAAATTATTACAGTCAATCAGAGCAAATATGGGAAATTCTTGTTTCATAATGATTTAATCATACTTTATGAATAACATAAGTAACTACTCCCCAGATCATTAGTTCCATATCACCGGATATTTCAATAGACTCAAAATCCCGGTTCTCAGGCAATAAATAAAGTTTTCCATCCATCTTCCCGATCTTCTTTACAGTAAGCTCACCATCCAGAGCCGCAACCACCACCTTATTATTCGTGGGCATTTCTCCCCTGTCCACAATTAAAATATCTCCGTCATGTATCCCTGCATCAAGCATGGAATCACCCTCTACCTCCACAAAAAATGTAGCAGCTGGCCGTTTAATAAGTAAATCGTTTAAATCAAGTTTTCTGGTAATATAATCCTCCGCCGGGGAAGGAAAACCTGCAGAAACCCGGGAAGAATAGAGAGGAATATCCTGTTTGGTATCAGTAGAAGCATAAAATATTTTTTTTATTCTCAATTGGTTTTTCTTTGCCATAATCAAATCCATTATTTATAATTGCTTAACTGTATAGCCTTTTTTCTCTAAAAGAGATAACACCCCTCTGTCTCCCAGAAGATGGGCTGTACCTGAAATTATCAGACTGTTCTCATCTCCTTCTAATAATGTTTCGATTTTATCTATCCATGTCTTATTTCTCTCTATAAGGAATGTATGATAAATATGCGGATGGTTTTTAAAACTTTTAAGAACCATCTGCTCTAACTTTTCAGCATCCCCTTTAATCCAGAGATCTATCATTTTCTGCAGCTCTTCTTCCAGCAGATCTATCTCATCCAGGGTTTGTTTGACCATTGCTTCCTGATCTTCACTATTCAATTCATCAAAAAGACTAATCTGAAAATCAATGGTTTCCAGACTCGATATTTGTTTACCATCTTTTTTAGCCTTATTGAAAAAATGATAATCAATGCCATAAGACGGATCAAACCCTAATTGTTGAATCTTCATAGCCATAAGACTGATGGAAAAAAACCAGGGTTCGAACATATCAAATTGTAAAATGTTTGCACCTGCTTCCTTGAGTATCTGCGCAGCTCGCTGATAGGTATCTGTGCTTAGCTTATCTTTTAAGGATGTATTGTCTTTAGATATTGCTTTCACCATTATTTTCTGCTGAGCCTGGGAAGACTGACTGCTGTCAATATTAACTTCAAACACCACTGTCTGAGCATCATTATAGGCATCCTGAATAGCAGGATCCAGAGGATAACATTCCTTCTTGAGCATATGAATTGATCCTAAAAAATAAACTGTATTTTTGTCTGTCTCGATTCTCCAGAGACAGTTTTTATCTTCTGCCGATACAGAAACCTGCAATAAAAATATCAGTACTAAAACTGCAGCACATATCTGAAATGCAGATAATTTTTTTAATTTCATTATTTCTCCTTTATAGATTCTTTATAGAATATTGTAATCTATCTATTGCTTTTTCCAGCAAAGAACGTGGACATCCGAAATTCAAACGAATAAAATCTTGCTCTCCAAAGTCATGTCCATCTGAAAAACCCAGCCCATACTGTTCAAAAAAGACTGCCGGATTCTTCTTTTCTATCCCAGCAGCATTAATCCAAGCTAAATAAGTCCCCTGAGCAGGATACATATGCAAAAGGTCCATGCCTTTTATGCTGGAATAAACATAATTATGATTTTTCTTCAGATAATCCAATACCTCGGTCAGCCAGGTATGACCGTATTTATATGCTGCCAAAGCTGCAGTATATCCCATAATATTTACGTGAGGGACGATCCCTTCCATTGCCTCTCTGAAAGACTGCCGCAGAGAAGAGTTTGAAATTACTGCAAAAGAACCCCCCAGACCGGCAATATTATAGGTTTTACTGGGAGACATCAGGGTGATAGACCTGTCCGCAGCTTCGGAACTGAAAGCCGCAGTCGGTATATGATTTTTAGTCTTGTCTAGAATAATATCACAGTGAATTTCATCAGAACATATTATGATATCATTTTCCAGACAGAACTCAGTAACATTTGTCAACTCTTTTTCAGAAAACACCCGCCCAGTTGGATTGTGAGGACTGCAGAAAAGAAATAGTTTTGTCCTGGGAGTAACTTTTGAGCGGAGATGATCAATATCCATTATCCATCTGTTCTGCTCACTGATCATAGGAGAGGTTACCAAAGTACGGTTCATATTACCGGGAGCAGTAAAAAAAGGAGGGTATGCCGGAGTAACGGTCATTACTTCATCTCCCCGGCTGCCCACCGCCCGGCAGCTTATATTTATACCGCTCACCAGTCCCGGCAGCCATATCAGCCATTCTTTTTCAATTTCCCATCCGTATTTTTCCTGTAACCTGGATATGACCACCTCATATAATTCTTCAGGCGGAAGTGTATATCCGTAGATTCCATGACTGCTTCTCTGTATGAGAGCCTCTCTGACAGGATCCGGTGATGTAAAATCCATATCTGCCACCCAGAGCGGAATAATATCTGTGTCTTTATATTTTTCCCATTTTAAACTTGCAGTCTGACTCCTGTCAACTATGGTATCAAAATCATACTTTTTCATAATGCAAACAGCAACTCATACAAATTTGTACTTAACTACATAATTTAAAAACTATATTCAATACCTCTCCAACTGCACCTCAACAAAAAATCCCAATAAATCCTTGATTCATAACCCTTCATTTACATTTTTTTTGCATCATTTCTACAACAAACTGACTGAAAACTCCTCACCGGTCAAGTCCATGATTAACCACCATAAGCTTTAATTCTGTCATCTCCTCAATCGTATACTTTACCCCTTCGCGTCCGAATCCGGAATCTTTAACCCCTCCATAAGGCATGGAATCAACTCTGAAAGTAGGAATATCATTAATGATCACACCTCCGACGTCAATGGTGTTATAGGCACGGAAAGCTTTTTCAATATCTCTGGTAAATACCCCAGCCTGCAGTCCAAAAACAGAATCATTTACTTTATCAAGCGCATCCTCAAAAGATGTATATTTCTCTAAAACCACTACCGGAGCAAAAACTTCATCACTGCAAACCCTGGCTTCAGCAGGCACATTAGTCAATACTGTAGGCTCAAACATATTTCCATCCCGCTCTCCACCTATGAGAATCTTTCCTCCTTTTTCAGCTGCCTCTTTTATCCATTCTTCAGTTCGTAAAGCTGCCCCTTCATCAATCATAGGACCAATATCCGTTTTTTCGGAAAGAGGATCACCCAGAGTAAGCTTCTTTACTGCCCGGAGAAAAGATTCAGTAAATTCATCAAAAATTTTCTCATGTACAAACATTCTCTGAACCGAGATACACACCTGCCCGGAATAGGCAAAACCTCCCAGAATCGAACGCTGCACAGCTGTACCAATATCACAATCCGGCTCTATCACCACTGCGGCATTTCCTCCTAACTCAAGACAGACCTTCTTTTTCCCTGCTCTTGATTTAAGTTTCCATCCCACATCTGCGCTGCCGGTAAAGGTGATCATTTTGATTCGTGTATCTGTAACCAGTTTATCAGCTGTCCGGGAAGAACAGGGAATAATATTCAATAAACCTGGAAGTATATTATTTTCTCTGAAAATTTCTCCCAGAATCAGGGCTGATAACGGTGTTGCTGTAGCTGGTTTAACAGATATGGTGTTGCCTGCTGCCAGTGCAGGGGCAACCTTATGACATACCAGATTAAGAGGAAAATTAAAAGGAGTGATTCCTGCAATAGCACCTATGGGAAAACGGCGGACTATGCCCAGACGATCTCCTGCCTTCTCGGTGATATCCAGAGGAATAGTTTCTCCCCCTATACGATTTGCATCTTCTGTGGCAATGCTGAGAGTACTGACTGCTCTGGTTACCTCTCCTGTTGCATACTTCATTGGTTTTCCTGACTCACGGCAGAGCAGTTTTGCCAGTTCCTCTTTTCTCTTGTTTATGGTCGATGCTGCAGATGCAAGAACCTCAGAGCGTTTATAAGCAGGAAGCTTTCTACTCTTCTCAAAACCGCGGACTGAGGATTCAATAGCCTGTTCCACTTCAGAATCTCCGGGACGGTATACCTCACCGATGATCTCACCTGTATAAGGATTTTTTACCTCAAAAACCTCATCTGAGGTGCAATGTTCTCCGTTAATAATAAATGAATACTTATCTGACATTATAACTCCCTGTGAATTTTATTATAGAAAATAATAAAAAACTCCTGATATTTTGGGCCCGCTGAAATCAGATACTTCTGCCAGGTCTTTTTTAAAGGCAACATATAAATAGGTGAAGGAAACTCCCATACCGAATTTTCTGGTAAATGCAATGTCAAATCCGGCCCCCAGATCACACCCCCAACCTGCTCTTGCTTTAGTTATCCTTGGGCCCAAAGGTTGGGATTCATTTTCCACTCCCCAGTATACACCTCCGCCATAAATAACATAAGCAGATAAAAAGGAGTCCGGTACCAGCCAGTATTTTAAATCTACCTTTATCGGATGAATAATTAAAGAATGTACCTGCTCAACTTTTTCCACATCCCTGAGAGACCAGTATGCAATTGAAAAGTCGAGACCCAAATTTTTGAAAACCGGCATATAAAAAGATAATCCTACATAGGGCGTAGCCCCCGCTTTACCAAATGTATCAAAACTTGGTTCATTATTAATGGTATTCGGCTGCCAGTTTCCGATTTCCAGAGATAGTGAGTATTTCTCAGGTATTGGATTATTCTGGGCAAATATATTACTCCTCAATACAATAATTGCTGCTACGATAAAAACATAAATATTATATCGATATAAACTTTTGTTTAAATAATGAATGACTGATCCCATATACATTACTGCCCCATTCTATTTCTGAGTATCTGCGGGTTTAAAACCAATATTTTTCCCCTGATGACCTGCAGCTTTAATTTCACCATATTGTTTTTCGAATTTTTCAATATTATCATGCAATGCTTTTGAAAATGATTTTATATGCTGAGGGGTCATTATTATACGGGAGTAAACTTTGGCCTTCGGTACACCGGGAACCATTCTGGTAAAATCCATAACAAATTCCGCAGGTGAGTGACTGATGAGCACTAAATTGGAATAAATCCCCTCTGCTTCTTTGTCTCCCAGTTCAACATTTACCTGCTGTTTACCTTTATTTTGATCCATGCTGTTTCCTTTCTTTCCTTAATTATTTTTCATGTTCATTTATTATAACCAATCAAATTATCAAAGTCAAGTAGCGGTTATACTGCTGTCTGTAAACCTCAGAGTTTAGATGATAGAGAACAAACTCCGGGGTTTTGAATTGAATATTAAAATCGGTTAAAGAGTTCTATTGTATAGATATTGTATTACCCTGTCAGAAAATTAAAGTGATAAGATAAAACCACAAAGCACACGGAAAACATAAAGATTTTTTACATATTGATTTTTCAGGCTATGAAGTCCTAACTTTATGCGCTCTGGATTAGGAAATTCAGAACGCTCACCGTTGACATGTTTACACCAACTTTTAATAATTGCGCTTAATTCTATTTGCAGGAATTCTACTCTCTGGTGCAGAGCACTGCTGGTTATTTTTTTGTGATATAATCCAGGCTTCAGTAGTGGCAAGCACATATTCTGACTTACTGGTGAATCTTTCATTCAGGTGCAAACCACCATTTCTCAGAAGATCTCTTGACTCCCGGTCTTTCCTGGATTGAACTTCGATTATTTGATGTCCGAGTGACTTAAAAAGATTTAAAAAGTCATCATACCTCAGTCTGTTCATATACATAAATCTGTTTCCAGCAGATACAGCGTCTTTGGTACTACAACAATCGGCTTGTTCTTTGGTATCCCCTTTATCACAGCATTGATCACATTTTTATCGATTAAAACATCAGTTTTTACAATAATTGCTTCATTCCCGGCTGAATTGATCCTATCTTTCAATGCAGTAAGTTTTACTTCATTTCTGGCAGCAAGGACAACTTTAGCTCCCAGGTGGGAAAATCTCAACGCTATATTTTTCCCTATACCACTTGAGGCACCGGTGACAATGATAACTTTGTTTTTAAAAAATGTTGAGTGTTTCAAAAACAACCTTTCACAAAAAAGCAAGAATGAACCTGTTAAAAATAATATCTTCCGTCACATATTATAAAAAATTTATTGACATTTGTCCCTGTCCAGCATACATTCTTCATCACCTTTGCAGGATTCAACCTGAACTGTTGCATGTTCTATGTTGAAGTGATCATGAAGATGTCGCTGGATTATCAGCAGAAACTCATTATCCAGGCAATCGTCATTAACTACCAGATGAACAGTTAAAGCCACTTCGGTTGTACTCAAAGGCCATATATGTAGATCGTGAATACGAACCACACGATCAAAACTCATTAAGTACTGCCTTATCCCGTCAAAATCCATGCCTCTGGGCACGGCATCTATACTATAGTTTATTGAATCCCGGAGTAATCCCCAGGTACTGAAAAAGATCACTGCAACGATAAAAAGACTGACTACCGGATCAATCCACAGCCAGCCTCCAACGGAAATAAATATACCGGCAATGACCACACCCAACGATACTCCGGCATCAGCAGCCATATGAAGGAAAGCGCCCCGGATATTCAAATCATGTTTTTGCCCTTTTACAAAAAGCAATGCAGTGAGTGTATTGATTATCACTCCAATTCCAGCCACTGTGATAACAGTTATACTTTCTACAGGTTTTGGATTGATAAAACGACCAAAAGCTTCCCAGGTAATACCACCAAGCACCACAAGGAGCAGTACCGCACTTATCAGAGAAACTAATACTGTAACCTTTCGGTAGCCATACGTTCGTCTTTGAGTTGCAGCTCTTTTTGCCAGAAGACTTGCTCCCCAGGCAAGCAGCAGGCTGGCAACATCACTCAGGTTGTGTCCTGCATCTGCTATTAATGCAAGTGAGTCAGACAATATGCCATAACCGCCTTCAATAACAACAAAAGTTATATTTAAAATTATTCCAATAGCAAATGAACGATTATAATTATCTATTTTATGACTGTGATCATGGTTCATAATCTATCCGGATCATTATGTTAATATAATAATATATATCAATTACTACAATTCTGTTTATTTATAAAAAAATGGAGCCAGCTAAGATTATTATTGTCTTATCATTTCTGTAATCTTACCCTCAAGGTGATGATAGATCCTGATTATTCATATCAGAAAGACACAATTGATAGGTATGTTAATAAGTACTTTTTAATCATTATACTGCTTCAATGGTTGACGGTGGTTTGGGCGCTATATTATAGGTAACACTTACAATACCAGGCACTGTACGAATAATTTCCTGCGCCAGTTGCTCAAGGATATTAAAGGAAAGGTGAGTAGGCGTGGCTGTACGTGCGTCAACACTTTCCCAACATCGTACTTCGATCTGCTGGCCAAAATCGCGTTTGCCGTCCCGCACCCCTGTTACTCTGTCCTCATGCAGAATAGCAAGGTACTGAAAAGCACCGCTGTCAGAAAGAAGCTGCTCCACTACCTTTGTGGCCTTCCGAACTGTTTCAATACGCTCAGGTGTTGCTTCGCCAATAACACGAGCGGCCAGTGCCGGCCCCGGAAAGGGAATGCGCCGAAACAATTCACTGGGGAGCCCCAGCGCCTTGCCCACTTTTCTTACTCCGTCTTTACGCAGCTGAATAAGCGGCTCCAGAATTTGGTAACCAAAAGATTCCTGCGGATCAATCCCCAGCTGCTCAAAAACATTATGCTGCCGCTTGATCCCGGCAACTGTCTCATCCACGTCTGTCAAAATTGTACCCTGAAGCAAATATTTTGCACCACTTTCCCTGACCAGCCGGCCAAAAACCTGGCGGTAAAAAGTCTGGGTAATAGCTTCACGCTTGGCTTCAGGATCTGTAACTCCTTTAAGCGCCTCCAAAAACTCTTCGCGTGCATCAATAACTTCAACTGTCACTCCCAGGGCACGGAAAAAGCTGACCACCTGTTCCGCCTCCCCTGTGCGCATAAGTCCGTTTTCTATAAAAACTGTTCTCAGACGTTCATCCAGAGCACGATGCCCCAGCAGTGTCACTGCAGATGAATCCACACCGCCGGATAGAGCGTTAATGGCCTGTCCATCCTCTACAGTCCTCTTAATTTCCTCTACCTTCTCATCAATGAATCGTTTAGTGTCAAGCTCCTGTGCTGGAATTTCTTTCTTCATGAATCATCTCCTCTTATGATTGATGTTTTAGATGATATGGGGCTAAAATACTTTTTCCATTCCTCTGAACAATTTTTTTTATTCTTTTATACAATTCATCTGGAATATTTTTACTGTGATATTATGTATCTCATTTTCCTATATCGTCTATCAGAGGCTCAGCCTCTACAAGGAATTGAAGCATCGGATCTTTTTTGTCTAATACTTGATCAAGATAACTTTTTCCTACAGAACGATCAAATTTCTTATTGCGGCCAGTACGAGTTCTTCCGGTAAAATGAGGATCATGGTGATCAGGAGCAACAACCACCCATCCCTGGGCAGCCAGATGTTCTGTTAAAAATACAGCGCTGAATCCGAAGCCTCCATAACCATGCGAAAAAATCAGCAGTGGAAACTGCTCCTGAGTATTGACGGGCTCACCATTGACTGCAACCATCCCCTTAGTCGGTCCACCGTAAATGAACTGCTCGGGTTTGTCAGTTGAAGGGTACCACACCGCCACTGTGAGTGTTGTCTCGGTTTTACTCTCAGGATAATCCAAGTCCACAGCTCTGAAACCAACCGTATAGGCAGATGTGAGATCCTGACCTAACGCTGGTTGTATACCCAACTTGAGACCCAGAACAATCAAAAAACACAACCGGAAAATTTCCTGTTTCACTGTCTTTAACAAAAAATGTATAGATTGCATTCATTCCCTTTTTTTATATTTTCTGATTTAATCTACAAACCTGTCCCCAAACTATCGTCCCGTAGTGGCTCAGCCTCTGCGGGAAATAAAATTCTCTTTCTACTTTTCAATCGAACATTGCTTCCAGCTCCTGATACCTGGTATGCATTGTATCCACTGCTTTGTTTATTGCTTCTTTGTCGTTTCCGTTATTAACAACGTTATATAAGTTTTGAACAGATTCATTTAAACTATTTATCGCTTTTTCATATATCCCCTTTTGATCTTCCAATCTCCGGGGTAATTCAGCCTTCATTAAATTTTCCATTTTTAATACCATTCCTGAAACAGTTTCTTTTATCTTACTGTAATCATATTCAGGTGTATAATAATGGAACAGTACATATACACTTTTATGAAATTCTTCCATCTCATGTAATACAGGACGTATTGTCCTGACTAAATGTTCAAACTGAGAATGAATATTCTCAGCAGCATCCAGAAGCTGCTTTTTTTCGCCTTTTGAAGCAGCTAGTTTATATTTTTCTACATAGTGCTTTAAAGAATTGACATGATTTTCCCATGTATCTTTTTTGTGTCGCAGAATACCAGGCAATTCAACATCCTTGATCTTTTGATAGCCTTTTTCTATATCAGGAATTAATGATTTTAACATTTCATAATCCTTATCCGGCCATGCTGTATGCCATAATGTATAAATAGTCTTATGAAATTCATGTAATTCCGGTACATCTGTGCTTACTTCAGGATCAATATCTTCCTGAGCATATCCGGCCTGCATTATGACAAATAAAATTAAAACTAAATATTTTACTGATTTCATATATTGTTCTCCTTTTTTTTAAATTTTTTCTCTGATATAAATATACTTCTCTTACAGCTCAAATCAAAAATTTTTTAACAGATTGAACAGGATTCATTGTTTATTGCTGTTTTTGAATCAGAAATTAATACAATTGTGTAGGATTTAAAAAGTAAATAAGATTTGGTTACAAAACAGGTAATACTGTTATCTTAATTGTAAACCGATTTCAGGACAAGACCCTAATAATGAGTAATTATTATTTTTACAGTAATCAACAATAATTATATTAATCCGGCTGATAGATGTTGCTATCCGGATGAAACGCCAACCAGGCAAATGCAAAGTGATTACCATACGGCTCAATTTTTAGCTGTTTCCCCTTGAGTTTTCCTGCTATACATTGGCCGGTTATATCCCATTCTGAGTTTGTATTCGTATCAATAAACTTCCCACCTTCTTTTTTAAATGTCAGAATTTTTCCATCGAGTAAAGCATTAAATACGGTCACCATACCGATATCTTTTGACTTTTTAATATTTTTGTCATCCAGGATTGAAACGACACCTAATTTATAAAACAAAACTACATGTTTGGAATTAAATGTATCGTTAATCACCTCTTTTTCCTCCAGTATGGAAAAAGGATATATTTTAAACTCACCCTTGCTTCTTATATCCACCACTCTTTCCATGGGAGGCAGTCTTGAATCGATATCATCTGGACTAAAAAATCTCTCATAAGGTTTTCCATTGAGGCTGTCATAATGCTTATATAAATTCAATCCATAGTTAGTCTCAGCATTTTTATACCCGGTATTTCTGGACACGATTTTTCCGTCCGGATGACGATTAAAAAATTCTTCTACTGAAACAATCAAAGACGGGATTATTTTTAATTCTGCGCCGGCAAGTTCGCCCACAATTGCATTACCCGTTAGTTGCTGCCACCATGATTCAGTTTGAAGGTCAGCCATTACCATATCGCTTTTTCGCAGCAGACCGGAAACGTCAAATTCAAGAAGATAAGATGTACCTTTGTAAGTCAATCGTCTGTCATAAACAATTCCGGAATTGCATAATGGACAATAGGTAGCCGCAATCGGGATACCAGCAAGACTGTCATTAGCGATTTCATGAAAAGAGAGCATATTTAAGGGATATGCTTTAGCAGCACCATTCACCTCAACAACCATGACCGGCTCTCTCGGAATAAAGCTTTGTAAGCCTTCTTCTTTACCAATGAAATCTGGATAGTTTAACACCTGAAAACTCCCTCTCGGCAAAACCATTGATATTTCCGATAGATCTATTTTAGATTTTAACGTATCTGTTTTCCAATCGAATGGAATATTTCTTGGATTTTTGATTTGGGCAAATGCAGTAGTGGTTAATAAAAGTAAAACAAAAATTTTTATCTGTTTCATTGTTGGTTTCCTTACATGTATGAATACAATATTTTTTATGTAGAACACTATTGTGAAAAATCATCGAAAATATTACTGCTGGCTCGACAGTTTTACATCGGTCTCCATCCTTAATATAATCTTTTTTCATGATTTAACCATGTTATTTTATGGGCTGTGAAGCCCAATCTTTTTGC
>CAZETW010000061.1:0-16613 GCA_964515295.1 uncultured bacterium
CAGAAACCTTATTCCTGTAATGATCTTTTAGGTACAATAAAAAACAAATTAGATAATCCTTAATTTAACATCAATATAAATAATATTACTTTAATAACTGAAAAAAGTTAATAAAAAACTTGACAATGTGCCGCAGGTTATGTATTATTATAAAGACCCTTTAAACAGGTCCGGTGAGATCGGTAAGGGGAACAATAACAATGCTAATTTATTTTATGTATACCTCCTTTACCGTTTTCGTTGGGAGGTTTTTTATTTTAGAAGGAACTAAGTATGAAAATGAAATCTAATTTAATGGATTCTAATAGTATATCCAGAACCCTCAAGAGATTGACACATGAAATCTTAGAAAAGCATTATGGGGTGGATAATCTGGTTATTATCGGTATACGTAACAGAGGAGATATTTTAGCAAAAAGAATTATTGAAAGTATAAAAAATATTGAATCTCATAACGTTCCTTTAGGTATGCTGGATATTACTTTATACAGGGATGATTTTCGTCAGTTTAATGAAACGCCAGTATTGCAGGAAACAGATATCAGTTTTGATATTTCGAATAAAAAAATCATACTCATTGATGATGTGTTATATACCGGCCGTACAATCCGTGCCGCCTTGGATGCTATCATTGATCTGGGAAGACCAGCTTTAATACAGTTGGCTGTTTTAGTTGACAGAGGACATCGGGAACTGCCCATAAAAGCAGATTATGTAGGAAGAAATATACCCACTTCCAAAACAGAAGAGATACAGGTTAAATTAAAAGAAATTGATGGGGAAGATTCTGTGTGGTTAATTGAGCCTTAATTTTCTTATGTATTTTTTAAATTATTTTTATCTGATAAAATAAGGAACGTACTATGGAATTTAAGAGTAAGCATTTACTCGGTTTGGAAAATATACCCAAGTCGGATATAAATATATTACTCAATACAGCATTCTCATTTAAAAAGGTACTGGAACGATCTATTCCCAAAGTTCCTACTTTAAGGGGTAAGACAGTAGTGAATTTATTTTTCGAACCCTCTACCAGAACTCGTTTTTCTTTTGAATTAGCTGAGAAAAGACTTTCTGCTGATACTGTTAATTTTTCTGCATCATCATCAAGTGTGTTAAAGGGTGAGACTTTAAAGGATACTATCCGGAATATTGAATCAATGAAAATTGATCTGGTTGTTATGCGTCATTCTTCACCCGGTGCAGCATTATATTTATCTCAGTGTATTAACGCAGCAGTTATCAATGCAGGAGACGGTGCCCATGAACATCCCACCCAGGCTTTATTGGATATGATGACTGTTCAGGAAAAGTTAGGTACAATTGAAGGATTGAATGTTGTTATAATAGGAGACATAAAACACAGCAGAGTGGGCCGTTCCAATATTTTTGGATTGCAGACCATGGGAGCAAAGGTTGGTGTGTGCGGACCAGGCCCCCTTCTGCCCAGGGATATTGAAAAAATGGGAGTTACTGTATATCCAACTGTTGAAGATGCTCTTGCAGAAGCAGATGTCCTCAATATCCTTAGAATACAGCTGGAGAGGCAAAAAGGAGGCCTGTTCCCCTCCCTGAGAGAATACAGAAATATATATGGAATAACTAAAGAACGTATCAGTCAGGCTCCCAAAAAATTATTAATTATGCATCCAGGGCCAATTAACAGAGGAGTGGAAATTGATAGTGAAGTTGCAGATGGTGAACATTCAGTAATTCTCAAACAGGTTACCAATGGAGTTGCAGTCAGAATGGCTGCGCTTTATCTGCTATCAGGCAAAGAGGCTAATAAAATTATCAAGGAGAGTTCATGAATAATAAGAGAATAGATGAAGACTTTGATACTTTACTCCTTAAAAAAGGACATATTATAGAACCTTTTTCAGATACTGATGAACAAGCAGATATATTAATAGAAAATAAAAAAATTAAAAAAATTGCTAAAAGTATTTCTCAAGATTGCAGAATAATTGACTGCCAGGACAAAATTATTGTTCCCGGTTTAATGGATATGCATACTCATTTAAGGGAACCGGGACATGAGTATAAAGAGACTATTGCGACCGGGGCTGCTGCTGCTATGACTGGCGGTTTTACAGCGATAGCCTGTATGCCTAATACAAATCCAGTAATTGACAGCCGAAGTGATATAGAATTTATAAAAAAGCAATCTAAGGACTTTCTGGTTAATGTACATCCAATCGGAGCAGTGACCAAAGGAAGTAAGGGAGAAGAGTTAACTGAAATGGGGGATATGGTGGATGCAGGAGCTGTCGGTTTTTCAGATGATGGGATTCCGATCAAGAAGGCATCTATAGTGAGGAATTCTCTTGAATATTCTAAATTTCTTAATACTCGAATAATAGATCATTGTGAAGATCTCAATTTATCGGGAGATGGTGTGATGAATGAAGGATATTATTCTACTTTATTGGGATTGAGTCCCATCTCTTCTTTAAGTGAGGATATTATGGTAATGCGGGATATTTTAATTGCTGAATATACTGGAACACCTATCCATATTGCTCATGTTTCTACCAAGGGCAGTGTGAAAATAATTGAAGATGCGAAAAACAGAGGAGTGCCGGTAACAGCAGAAACCTGTCCGCATTATTTATTACTTACGGATAAGGATGTAACTTCTTTCGATACAAATAAAAAAATGAAACCGCCTCTCAGAACTGAAGAAGATAAAGACGCAGTTATTGATGGATTAAAGAGAGGAGTAATTGATGTTATTGCCTCAGATCATGCTCCTCATCATAGTGATGAAAAAGATATTGAATTTGACAAAGCAGCATTTGGCATAATAGGTCTTGAGACAGTCGTGGGACTTATATTAACATTTTTTGTAGATAAAAAAGTTTTTTCTTTAAAAGATTTTATAGGGATGATGTCAATTAGACCCAGAGAGATATTAAATCTGCCTGTAATCAAGATTGAGGAAAACAATTCAGCTGATTTAACTATCCTTGATCTTGATAAGAAGTGGAAGGTGGATAAAAGCCTATTTAAATCGAAATCCAGAAATACACCATTTCATGAATGGGAGTTGAAAGGGAGAAGTATAGGAGTAATTAATAATGGTAAAATTTATCTGGAACAGTAAACTGATATATAATTATTTTATTTTTTTATAGAAAAGGCATAATAATATTTATGTTCAGCAAAAAAAGGAGTAACGTATGGCTGATGTACTTCTCGTTGATGATGAAAAGAATGTTTTAGCAACTTTAGCTTTAGGTCTCAGAAAATATAATTATACGGTAAAAAAAGCTCAGAGTGGTTCAGAAGCGTTAAAAATTATGGAAGAAGAACCTTGTAAAGTTATTGTATCTGATATCCGTATGAAACCTATGGACGGTTTTACTTTAGCTGGAAAACTTTTTGAAAAATATGATAATATAAATGTAATATTTATGTCAGCATACAGTGAAGATAATGAAAAATTCAGAAGTAATTTTTCCTGTCCCCGTTTAACCAAACCTTTTGATATTTCTGAACTGGTAAAGGAAATACAGAAAATTCTGGGTAAATGATATTTTACAATGAGTTCTATTCGGAATATGAAGTAGTAAAGAATTTAGTTATTTTTTTAAGCAGAAATATGTATGATACGAAATGCAACAATTACCGATGCCCGAAAGATATGCAAAATTTATAATCATTATATACAAAATACCATTATTTCATTTGAGGAACAGCCGATTTCAGTCCAAGAAATGCAGAACCGGATAAAGAAAATCACCGCTTCTTATCCCTTGCTGGTTTCAGAGAAAAAGGATATTATTACAGGTTATACCTATGCTACTAACTGGATGAATCGTTCCGCATATCGATATTCAGTTGAAAGTACAATTTATCTGGATCCCGGGTATAAAGGAAAAGGCATTGGAAGTGAATTGTATACATCTCTGATTACTGAACTACATCAGCACCCAGTACATAGTATAATCGGTATTATAACTCTGCCGAATCCTGCCAGTGTAGCTCTGCATGAAAAGATGGGATTTAAGAAAGTTGCTCACTACAAAGAAGTGGGATGGAAGTTCAATAAATGGATCGATGTGGGACATTGGGAACTTATGCTTTGAGAACTGGATAAATCATGAAAGCAATTATTAGTATATTATGAATTGATTGAGAGATAAACAGAATTTTAATATAAAAACGGGATTTACTAAAAAATAAAATTCTAAACGCAAAGTACGCAAAAATCGCAAAGTAACAAATTTATAGATATTAAATACTTACAGTCTTTGCATATTTCTCTGCGATCTTAGCGTTTAAAGTTTTTTTCTTACTTTTTAGACACCTTCGTTTTATGTATATGCTGAAGCTCATTACAGCAGCAACCTTGATCAACTTTTTTCATTCCAAGGCAACTCTATACCCAGTTTTGCAAGTTTCTCTTCAAATTCAGAACATTCCAGGTCTTTTTTAACTTTCTTTTTGCTTCCGGGAAGCCATCCTAAATCATCAGCAATTTTTTTAGCCTTATTCTGATTGCCATGGATCAAAGCGTGTAATATTTTAAGTTCATTTTCTGAAAATAACAAAGAATTCATTCTGTAGTCCAGAAAAGCCTCCCAGGTGAGGGGACACCATCGTTTAACAATTTCTTCACCTATTATAGTAGCATAATTTCTTATTTCAAGCTGGGCAGTGGGATGCATCCGGAGTTTCAGGAAATGCAGAAGATTGTGGAGATCTATTTTCCAGTAAGCTTCTGTATAAGTACAGAGGGGAAGATCTTTCCGGGCCTGTTCTCTGGCAATTCCTGCCAGGATTCTATGGTCATAGGTTACTCGAGTCAGTTCATGCAGTTTCTGTTCTTCCTGGGTAAATTTCTCGCCTGTTCTTGGATTCAGTGTTCCGCTGCTGCCCTGACGATTTTTGTTTGCCTGCTGTCTCCAATCTTCAGGTTTTGTATTAAGAGCTGCATCTATGGCAACAGAATATCTGGTTGAATATTCATTCACATTTGCAGTTCTGTGACGGATCCATTGTCTCCACGTATCCATGGGTACCCTGACATGAAGTTTTATTTCACACATTTCAAAAGGAGAAGTATGTTGATGGCGCATTAGATATCTTATTAAGCTTCTGTCCTGACGAACTTTCTTAGTCCCTTTACCATAGGAAACCCGGGCAGCCTGAACTATGGAAGAATCAGTTCCCAGATAATCAATGACACGAATAAATCCGTCATCGAGTACTTTAAATGGTTTTCCTAAAATTTCATTCAGTTTCTTGCTTTGTTGTCGGGGAAGCTCTTTTGCTTTTTTATTCATTCTTACCTCTTTATTGCCTTTTTTGATAACATTTTATCTTTCAGGTATTTACAGAATGTTTTATCCTATGAATCCGTTCAAGAATCGGTGGGTGAGAATAATTTATAAAAACATAAAACTTATGCGGGAGAAGATTTACCAGATTATCTACTGAAAGTTTTTTAAGTGCTTTAATCATGGACATGGGATCCTTAGTTGTTTCAGCTGCAAACTGATCAGCAGTATATTCATTTTTCCGGGAAAGTATGTTCATTAATATGGATAAAATTAATTCCACTGGTGTATAAAGCATTCCGAAGAAAATTAGACCGCAATATATTGACATATGATCCATATAAAATGCATCAAAAAGACCTTTATGACTGATAAATATTGACAGCAGGTAAAATATTACACCAGTATGAATTATACTGATAATTATACCCTGAAAAAGGTGTTTCTTCTTGTAGTGCCCGATTTCATGGGCCAGTATAGTGATCATTTCCGGTATGGTATGTTTTTCAATTAATGTATCAAACAAAACAACCCTGCGGTTTTTACCGAATCCTGTAAAAAAGGCATTAGATTTTGTGGATCTTTTAGAGCCGTCCATAACAAAGATTCCTGATAATTTATACTCCACAGAATTGGTATATTTAAAGATGCGTTCCTTTAATTCTCCGTCTTCAAGTGGTTCGAATTTATTAAAAAGAGGTAAAATCCATCTGGGAGCTATATACTGGAGAAGAATAGTGAATAATACTGTAATTATCCAGCAATATACCCAGGCCATATTACCAGCATATCTGAAAAAAGCAAGAACACCTGCCAGCAGAGGTGCACCAATAATAACAGCCAAAGCAATTCCTTTTATGAGATCAGCTATGAATATTTTTGGAGTTGTTTTATTGAAACCGAATTTTTCTTCAATAACAAAAGTTGAGTATAAAGAAAAGGGTATAGATAATGTGGTTTTTATGAGAATCAATATTCCGATATAGAGTAATCCTGTCAAGATGGGATGTAAATTCCAGCTTCTCACTATATTATCCAGAAAATTAAATCCGCCTGAAAACCAGAATATCAGTATTAGAATAAGATTAAATGTTGATGTAAGTATACCAAATTTTGTTTTTATTTTTGTATAGTGCTGTGATTTTGCATATTTCTGTTGGTCAAATACATCTTTGAATTCTTCAGGAAGTTCCGGTCTCATATTTCTCAGATTAAGTATATCTGCATACAGATTCAGTAAATAATCAAATAATAATGCAGAAAGAATTATTATTCCATAAATATTCATAAAATCCTCTCGAATGTTTACTTTCTATTTTGATTAATATACTTTAAATGAAAGATAAATTCAAGTAAGGAAAAGATGTATTTTTTAAAATATTGGGAAAAATAATAAATTTTTAGAAATCTATCTAATATGGAGCAATGTTTATTTAATATTTTCTGATAAAAGACAATCAGGGATTAAAGGGCTCAGTCCTTTTTCTAAGAACATACACTCTGTCATTCCGGCGGATTTTTTCCGGGAATGGTATAGTGACTGTAGATCCTTTATCAGCTGTTTTGACTGGTTTCTCATATTTGAAAATACTTTTAACTATAGTATCAGCATAACCTGTAGTTGTGCCAGTGACTATAATTTTATCTCCGAGTTCAATGGTATTATCCTCAATGACCACCTCTGCAATTTCTGATTTTTTAAAATAGTTAGTCACTTTTCCCGCATAGAGTTTTTTCAGGGACGACTGAGAACCATAGGAATCAGCCCATTTGCCGAGTTTGTGTCCCAGATAGTAACCATTTTGCCAGAAATTACGGTTATATACATTTTTTAATGATTTTATCCAGTTTTTAATTTTTTTTTCTGAATAGGTTCCATCTATAACACTGTCAATTGCTTCCCTGTATGCTTTGGTTACCTTATAAACATATTCAGAAGATCTGCTTCTGCCTTCAATTTTGAGCACTGATACACCGGCCAGAATTAATTTATCTATCATACCGATAGTACAGAGATCAGCAGGAGACATAACGTATTTATTATCAATTTTCAGCTGATCTCCGGTCTGATCGTCAGTTACTGTATAACTTCTTCTGCAGGGTTGTATACATGCGCCGCGATTAGCGGATTGATTAAACAGAGCCAGGCTCATATAACATTTACCTGCAATAGATACGCATAAGGCTCCATGCACAAAGACTTCTATTTTAATAAGTTGTCCTCCGGGACCACAGATATGCTGTTTTGTTATCTCTGAACATATGTGAGCTATCTGTTTTAAGGATAATTCCCGGGCTAAAATAATTACATCACAATATTTGGCATAAAATTTTACAGTCTCCAGATTAGAAATATTGGCCTGAGTGGAAATATGTACTTTTAAATCATGGTCTCGTGCAATGTTAACCGCAGCCCGGTCACTGACAATCACTGCATCCATATCAGCTTTTTTTGCCAGTTTACAAATTTCTTTAAGATTATTTATTTCAGCATCATACACAAGAGTATTCAGTACGAGATAGCACTCAACTTTTTTTTCATTACATAATGCAACAATCTTATCCAGGTCATTTATATTAAACGATTTGGAAGTATTGGCTCTCATGTTAAACTGATCTATACCAAGGTAAACTGAATCAGCTCCCGATTTTATAGCAGCCTGCAGACTTTCCCAGGAACCTGCAGGTGCCATAAGATTGATAGACTGCATAGGTCCCTTTATTTTTTAATTTCTCAAATTCAGATATTATAAAAAAATGACCCATTTTGATATGAATGGGTCATTGAAGCTAAACTGATTGTTCCATGATATAACGGATTATTGAATGATACAAACCTGCTGTACTATTGCTGTAAGGTATCAACTGCGGTAGTATCCTGCATGGTTTCTACCTGCGTTTCTTTTTCCATTTCCTCTTCAGCTTTCTTTTCCTCAGCGCATCCTGTGAACATTAATCCGATACTGCTTATAAGGCCAATCATTCCTAATACTGTAAGCATTTTTTTAATTTTTTTCATGATATTCTCCTACCCTCCTTCCTCTTTTTTCGATAATACTTCTCTGTAATTCTTTTGTTCACATCTTATACAATATAAGAAAAAAAATATCATAATGCAACCAATTTATTATAATTTAATCTTGCTTTTCATCCGACAAAATGTTAAATTCAAAGTTGTTATTAAATGTGCTAAAAAATATAATGGATATATATAAAAATCTTTTTTTTATTATAAAAACAGTTTTTTAAGGAGTATCTATAAATGAACAGAATAAAGATTGCTGTTGTAGGAGTAGGTAACTGTCTCAGCTCTTTAATTCAGGGAATCTATTACTATCGTAGTCAAAAACCTGAGGAAGCTATTGGTTTGATGCATTGGGAAATTGGTGGTTATCTGCCTGGTGATATTGATGTTGTTGCTGCTTTTGATATTGATAAACGTAAAGTCGGTATTGATGTAAACAGAGCAATTTTTTCACTTCCCAATTGTACAAAAGTTTTTCATAAAGACATTCCTGAAAATGGTACAAAAGTCAGCATGGGAAGAATTCTTGATGGGTATTCTGAACACATGAAAGAATACGATGATAAGTATGCTTTTGTGCTTTCCAATCGGAAAGAACCTGATTTAGAGGAAATTGTAAATATAATCAAGGAATCAGGTGCTGAAATACTGGTGAATTATCTTCCGGTTGGTTCTGTAAAAGCGACAGAGTTTTATGCCGAGTGTGCGCTTAAAGCAAATGTAGGTTTTGTTAATAATATGCCGGTATTTATTGCCAGCAATTCGGACTGGTCTGAGAAATTTAAACAGAAAGGATTGCCAGTAGTTGGTGATGATATAAAAGCACAATTAGGCGCTACTATCACCCACAGAACCCTTGCGGATTTATTTCATAAAAGGGGAGTTAAACTTGAACGGACGTATCAGTTAAATACAGGCGGTAATACAGATTTTCTTAATATGCTTAACAGATCCAGACTGAGCTTGAAAAAAGAATCAAAAACCGAAGCAGTTCAGTCTGTATCTGCTGAAAGAATACCTGATGAAAATATCCATATTGGTCCAAGTGATTACATTCCCTGGCAGAAGGATAATAAAGTATGTTTTCTTCGTATGGAGGGTAAATTATTTGGTGATATACCTATGGATATTGAACTGCGTCTTTCTGTAGAAGATTCTCCCAATTCTGCCGGAGTTGCTATAGATGTAATACGCTGCACAAAGTTAGCTTTTAACCGGGGAATAAGCGGGGTTTTACATGCTCCTGCGGCATATTTCTATAAACATCCCCCCAAACAATATACTGATAATGAAGCATACACAATGATAGAGGAATTTATTAAAGAAAAATAAATTTTATTATAGTTCCTTAATATTAGTGATTGATTATGTTAGAGATTTTAAAACTGGGTATACTTTTTATTACTGGTGCAGTAGCAGGATTTATAAATGTAAATGCAGGCGGTGGATCTTCTTTAACACTTCCGGTAATGATATTTCTGGGTCTTGACAGTTCAGTTGCTAATGGAACTAACAGGATCGGTATATTAACACAGACATTCTCTTCAGTATCTTCTTTTCATAAACATCAATATCATGATTTTAAAATCAGTTTTAAACTTGCCTGTTTTGCCTTACCCGGAGCAATAGCAGGAGCTCTAATTTCAGTAAAACTCAGTGATGATGCATTCCAGAAAATTCTCGGAGTATTGATGATCGGGATAGTCATTTCCATAATCTTTTCTTCAAAGAAAAAAGATCTCCAAACTCAAAATAAACAGCCCAGCTGGTGGCTGTATCCGGCTATGATCGGAGTTGGATTTTATGGAGGATTTATTCAGGTCGGTGTAGGCTTTCTTTTAATGGCATCCCTCTATTATTTATTGAAAGTAAACCTGATCCGGGTAAATATGCATAAAGTTTTTATTGTATTTATCTACACTATACCGGCTTTAATGGTTTTTGTTATAACAGATAATGTACATTGGTTATTTGGAATCGTACTGGCACTGGGTATGGCTGTGGGAGGCTGGTGGGGAGTTAAGATGGCTGTAAAAGGGGGCGAAAAGATTATCCGGATAGTGCTTATAGCTGCAATAATAATTATGGCAGTGAAGCTGCTTGGGATATTCTAGAATTAAAGATATATTTATCACATTTACATATTTCATATAAAAAACTATGGAATCAGACAAAATACTTCAGCTGACACTTCCTCTTTCACCTTATTTAAAACCTGGTGAAAAAAGTATTTCCAGAACAAAAAGAATTCGTCCGGCAGACTCCCTTGATTTAAGATATATGCTGAATATTCTAAAAAAAAATGAAGTGGCTCAGGTGATTATTCAGGGAAAGCCCTGGTCAGTAGTTTCGGTATACAGTCCCTACAGTCCTGATATTCATGTTATGGTTATGGAGTCCAGTACTGACCGTTACCTGCCTTCTCCTGAGTATTGCTTTGATGCTGAAGGTGAGACCTTAATGAGGTTGTGGGATACTGTCCTTGAATTCACAGGGAAAAGAAAAGTCAATAAGACTATCCATGCCGGATTCAATTGGTCCCCGCGGTCCTGGGGTAAAGAAGAAGAAAAGGGTGGATTCCAGAGTATTCCCACAAAATGGCATACTATGATCTGGGCATGGCCCGATTTTCCGGAACAGTCTGAGAAAACAGAATATTCACAGTGGGTCTCAGCTGATACCCTGACTTTATCTCAGAGGCGTATATTCGGATACAATAATTATGCTTTATTAATGGGGAAAGCCCTCAGAGACAGATGTTTTAGTTACTTTGATTCTAAAAAACGGTTTAAAGAGATATTTGGTACTCAGGATTGGAATGTTGATAATCGGGGTTTATTTCTGGATTTTGATGTTTCTATCAGAAAATTATTTACCAGTAAAGGGTTCTTCCCGGAAGTGTTAAAACCCTTGAGCTTCATGCTTGAC
This sequence comes from uncultured bacterium, assembly GCA_964515295.1. GTDB lineage: Bacteria > Zhuqueibacterota > QNDG01 > QNDG01 > CAYUAG01 > CAYUAG01. The sequence goes on from CAZETW010000061.1 coordinate 11,239, forward strand.
CAGTTTATGAGAGAGTTGACACATACATTTACCACTTTAAATTGTGTGTACATTGACAGAATATTAAAGAATGTTGAAAAAGGAGTATTAAACTCTGAGTCCATAAAACAGCTGAGAGCTCTGCCTGAGGTCAGAACAGTTAAAGAGATCAAAAAAATATTTGCAGTTCACAAGCTTCCTCAATCTTTGCTGTCTGTTCTTTTATTCGCGGTTAATAACCGCTGTAAAACTCACGGCACTCCTGAGAAATGGTGGCGTAAAGGATTTGCCTATGCTATGGTTTTCAGCAGTCCCTGTAACCAAGAAAAAGGAAGGCTGCGGATTATGCCCGGTGTTTATATCGGACCGGGAGGTGTGGTGGAAGCAAAAGGAATAGATCTGAAAAGACCTGAAGAAAGAACTATTTCTATGGAAGAAATACAAAAGAAAAGCAGAATTTTATGGGACCTGGGTGCTGATATCAAGAATCGGTTTTAAATTTTCCTCCAAGAATATTTCTTATAAATTTATCATAACAATATTTTACTTTGGATAATTGGCTCAGAAAAAAATAGTCATCAACCCCATAGGTAAAAGAGGGATCAAAATAGCAGCTGATACTGCATCCCTCACAGAAAGGAAAGCGTCCTTGCATTTTTTTCATATAACGGACAGAATTGCTGTTATAAAGTGTGAATAATTTATTGTTAACAGGGATTTTCTTTACATATTTATGATAGCAGGGGAGGAGCATGTGATTATCAGGAGAAATAACTATGGTGGTTGAAACTGCCCTGCATCTTGGATTTTGAATACGGTTTCCTCCTGCTTTCATGAGGCGGATCATTCCGCGATTTACATAAACATACGGCTCCTGAGAATATGAAAGTATTCTGTTCAGGGAATCATGCTTTAAACCAGGATTGTCAAAATAACTGAACACCGGATTGCAAAGAAGCATTAAATGATTCTTTTGTGCAAACCGGATCATTTGATCCAGATATTTATTATTCTCTTGAGTTATGGTGAAAAGGATATCTGGTCTCTCACCCATAGATTGTGCAACCCTTATACTTACCATCACTTTATCAAAACATTTTACACCGCGAATTGTATCATGAACATGCGGAACAGGTGCATCCAGTGAAAAGTGGAGCAGATCCACAAGTCCCTTAATTTTGGGGGCCATAGCAGGATAGCGAATACAATTTGTAGTGACAGTGGTAATAAATCCTAATTTTTTTGCATAGAGCAGGATGTTACGTATCCGGGGATGCATCAGCGGCTCTCCGCCGGTAAAATCAATAAATCTGACTCCGAGTTTTCTCAGATCTTCAAGATTAATTTTGATATCCTCAAAATTTGCATTAATTCCTCTCTTTTTATAAATATCACAAAAACTGCATCTGGCATTACATTTAGTAGTAATGTAATAGTTGCACAAAAGAGGATAAGGATTTAATTTCTGTAAAAAAGAAAACATCAGTTTACCGTATAATTATCTGATTTCCAGAGTATTTTTTTTGCAAATAATGCTATCAGAGTAAAAAATAATTGATATAGAGTAAAATACATCTCAAAGAAAAATATGTATTTTAATAAATAGAATCGTTTTAGTTTTTTCAATGGAGTAATAAGAATTGCTACATCCATTAAGGTAAGTAACGAGAATGCTGTTAAACCTATAATAAATGAACTTGATAATAAAGAAATGATTATTAGTATCCGTATTAAAATTGATAGTAAGGGGAGTATAATTGAAAATAAACCTCGTTTTGTGTTACTTACAGCCCATCTTTTACGCTGGGTAAAAAATGATTTAATAGTATGTGCAGGATTAGTATACACAGTATTTTCCGGATCAAGAATAAAGTCTACCTTAGCCCTGGTCCTGGAAAGAACATTTCTCATTAAAGCATAATCTTCGGTTATATGATTGTTTATTGATTCGAATCCATTACATTCTTTGTAAATACTTTTTTTTATGGCCAAATTATTTCCAAATACGCTCAGGGGTTTACCCAGATTGGTCCAGCCGTAAGCAAGAGAGCAGAGAAAAATCCAGTCAATTGATTGCAGATAATGGAAAAGAGGAGTTTTTTTATTTTTTTTGTCCAGAATTAGAAAACCACCTGCCATTCCGGTTTCAGAATCAAAATTTTTAACAAATGAATGAACCCAGTTTCCCGGTACTTCACAGTCTGCATCAGTAAAAAGGAGCAATTCCCCTCTCGCAGTCTGAATCCCATGTATGAGGGCATTTATTTTGCCGGTTCTGTCTGATGGCAAATTTTTAATAGTCATGATTCTGGAATTCTTAACTTGATTCTTAAACTGGTTCATCAGGTATCCTGTTTTATCGTCTGAGCGGTCATTAATGAGTATATATTCAATTTTTTCAGAAGGATAATTTATTTTTTTCAGAGAATTCAAAAGGTTTCTAATATATTGTTCTTCGTTTCTGGCAGCAACAATAATGGATACAAATGGTATATGCTTATTTTTTGTCAATGACTTTTTCTGTATTCCGTGCAGGGTAAGAAGGGATACAATCATATATAAGAGTAACAATATGATGATAATGTAGGTAATGAAAGTCATACAGGAATTCCATCCATTGTCCATCTTTTTTCGTTTATCCAGGTAAGAATATCAGGTAAGACCTGCAGCATAACCGGGGCATTTTCATGACCATCATGAAATACAATAATATCCCCGTGGCTGATATTCTGAATTACTCTGTGATAAAGAACCTGTGGATTTGTTTCCCTGAAATCATAGGATAAAAGGGACCATAATACCATTGTCATTTTTTTTTGATTCATGATTTTTTTTAAACGGAAATCAAACCAGCCGTAGGGCGGTCTGAAGAGTTTTGGATTTTCATCAATTATGTTATGTATAACTTGTGAGGTTTTGTCAATTTCTTTATGTATATATTTTTTCTTTTTAAAGATGAGGGGTGTATGAGTAAATCCATGATTGCCCACAGTATGTCCGTCTTTAATTATTTTTTCAACTACACCGGGAAGTTCAATAATTTTCTCCCCTGTTAAGAAAAAGGTTGCTTTGGCATTATAGTCTTTTAATATATTTAATGCGGATATGGTATATTGAGGATGAGGACCGTCATCAAAAGTAATATAAATATGATTATCTTTGTGTATATTCCAAAGAGGCCATGGGCATATATATTTTAAAACAGAAGCATTAATAATTTTCATAAAATAAAATATTAAAATGATCTTTTTTAAAGAGCAGGTGCTATTTTTATAGATTATGTGGAAAATTAAGTTAATTTATTTATAAAATCAAGTAAAAATTATTGATAAAAGTATAAAAGTTTTGTACATTACAGACAGAAAATTACATTCATTATAAGAACCAGGAGGATGATGTAATGTTTACCATAAATAAAGCTCATAGATTAAAAATTGGGCTGGCTGAAATGCTAAAAGGCGGAGTAATAATGGATGTTACTACTGCTGAACAGGCTAAAATTGCAGAAGATGCAGGGGCAGTAGCAGTAATGGCATTAGAGCGTATTCCCGCGGATATTCGTGCACATGGCGGAGTTGCAAGAATGTCAAGTCCGACAGTTATCAAAAAGATTATGGAAACTGTTTCTATACCGGTTATGGCAAAATGCAGGATCGGACATTTTGCTGAAGCTCAGGTGCTGGAGTCACTGGGAGTTGATTTTATTGATGAGAGTGAAGTGTTAACACCAGCTGATAATAAAAATCATGTTGATAAATGGAAATTCAAGATTCCTTTTGTATGCGGATGCAGAGAATTGGGTGAAGCATTGCGAAGAATTTCTGAGGGGGCAGCTCTGATAAGAACCAAAGGTGAAGCAGGAAGCGGCAATATAATCGAAGCTGTACGGCATATGCGTATGGTTCAGGCTGAGATCAAAAGGATTATAACATTAAGTGATGAAGAAATTGTGACAACTGCTAAAGAAATGGGAGTTTCAGTTGAAGTTGTCAAGCATGTCAAGAAAAACAAAAAGCTGCCGGTTCCAAATTTTGCTGCAGGAGGTATAGCTACACCTGCTGATGCATCCCTGATGATGCAGCTGGGGGCAGAATCGGTTTTTGTCGGTTCCGGAATTTTTAAATCTGAAGATCCGGAAAAAAGAGCAAAAGCCATTGTGATGGCAACCACTCATTATGATGATCCTGATATGGTGGCTAAAGCTTCAGAAGGACTTCTGGAAGCAATGCCGGGTCTGGAAATTTCTCAGATCCCGGAACAGGAGAGGATGCAGGAACGGGGCTGGTAAATGAGCACTACGGTAGGGGTACTTGGAATTCAGGGAGATTTTGATCTTCACCGAAAGAGTCTGAAGAAAATCGGGATTGAATCGGTAATTGTACGATATCCAGAGGAACTTGAAAACTGCAACGGATTGGTCATGCCCGGGGGAGAATCAACCACCTTTTTAAATATTCTCCGAAAAACAGGGTTAGTAAAGTCCATACTTGATTTTGCCAAAAATAAGCCTATTATGGGGACCTGTGCCGGGTTGATTACTCTTTCCCGACAGGTTGAAAATGATCAAAAGATGGAAACGCTAAAATTAATTGATGTGGTTGTACAGCGCAACGGTTACGGACGTCAAAAAGAATCTTTTATAGATACAGTTGAAATACCCCTTTTTGAAAAAGAACCCGCTTTTGAAGGTATATTTATACGAGCTCCCCGTATTGTCAGTACAGGAACAGATACCAAAGAGCTGGGTTTTTATAAGGAAGAAACCGTGATGGTTAGAAATGAGAACATTCTGGCCTTGACTTTCCATCCTGAATTAACCAAAGACTTACGTATACATCGTTATTTTGTGGAGACGTTTGTTTCCTGATTCTTGTTTGGTGTTGACTAAAAATAAAATTTTAACGCAAAGTCCGCAGAGAGTGCAAAGTGATAAATTTATAATTATCATATATTTACAATCATTTTGATATACTCAGTGATCTCTGCGTTTAAAATATTTTTTTGTTCGGAGCTGTCCAATAAATTTCATGTTCTGCAGAGTCTCCGGCCTCTGCAGCAATAAAGCTTTGCGTGGTCTTTTAACCTCCCGAAGGTTCTGAACCTTCGGGAGGTTCTTATTTGTCCTCCGACCTAAGTTGTACTTAGGTCGGAAATAGGATACAAAGCTGTGCTTTGTGATCTGTTACACTTCGATAAACTCAGGGTGAAGGAATCTAAAATCAACAATTATTAATCGTTGGTCGTACATCCTTTACCTTTGATCTCAGAACACGGATTAACGATTTGAGATTTGTGATTTTTCATGTGTTGTACTTCACATAGTTACAAAAGCTATTGGATGTATAATACATTCTTAAAACTTCTCTTATAGTATTTTTTTACATAGAGATGTAAAA
>CAZETW010000062.1:0-16429 GCA_964515295.1 uncultured bacterium
CGACCTCATGACTGCCAGTCATGCGCTCTCCCAGCTGAGCTACAGCCCCGTTTGTTATGCCTATTATACAAAATTAAACAAATAAAATCAAGTTTTTTTATATAATTCAGACCTCAAAGGTCTTCAAGACCTTTGAGGTCTATTAATGTATATGTATATGTGCCTGGCACTTTGGAAGTGCCGGGCACATACGAAAACCATCGATTCAATAGATAACTGTGGTTTTATATTTTCGACCTTTATACCTACTTAACCATCCACTCATGAATCCCCCCTGCAAACTCAGGCTGGGACTTGATCTCCAGCCGGATCGCATCAGTTTTTACAGTTTCGAATATAACCCGGTTGAACCTATCCTTTTCTGTCCCGTATTCATCTTCTGTATACACCGGACGCCAATCCCCATCAGTTTTATAAAGGATCTTCCAGGATTCAGGTACCCGGCATTCTCCCCTGCCGGTGTCATCAACCCAGTACACCTCCACAAAGGATACTTCAGAGGACTGAGGAAAATCATACTGAATCCATTCTGTTGTCCCTTTATGCGGCCACCAGTGGAAGAAAGGCAATTCATGATCACCAGAACTTTCCGGTTCAAGCTGATCATTCACAGACTGGGGATTTTTACCGAAAGAGGCAGTAACCGTGCTTTGGGAAGCCAATGTAGGACGGCCTACCGGCTTCACCGCAGAAGTATCTCTGGCCAGCCAGACTGCCATCTCCCCCGGTCCCCGGTGAGCCCATCCATAATAAGGAATCGCAGTAAATGACTTTCTTATTGTTCTGAGCGTATCATTATCTTCATAAAATGCTGTAGCTTCTGATTCAATAGTCTGAACTCCGTCCAGCAGATTCTGCCTGAATTGTACAGTAAATTCTGCATCATCCGGCAATAGAAGATTGTGCACATGACCGTCCTTAACATCCGGCCATTCCACACAATAGACAACCGGACCCCGCTGCAGAGCTACCCGGTAGCGATCAGCCTCCACACTGTCATGAGCAAGTACCCGACGGACTGTCATGGGCAGATCAAGAATAATCTCATCATCCTGATTCCACTCCTGCTCAATTTTTATATATCCTTTTTTTATCTTGATTTTATGTACAGATCCATTGACAGTCAATTGTATGGTTTCAGGTTCACTGCTCATGAACCGGTATAAATCCGTAGTCAAAGGCTCCCCTCTGGCCCAGCCGGGTATACGCAAATAGATTGAAAAACGGCTGCCCGGATTTTCAGGTTTGATCTGGAGTTGAATACGACCGTCCCAGGGATAATCTGTTTTCTGAATAACCTGAACTTGCTGACCGTTGATTTCCATTGCTGCTGTTCCGGAAGCATACAGGTTAATGTAAAGTTTATGATCCTCTACAGCATACATATATCCCGGAACAGAGGCCATGAATCTGGTAACATTGCCGGGACAGCAGGCACAGCCAAACCATTCCTGCCGCTGATGCTGACCCACAGAAGCCAGAGGATTGGGATAAAAAAAGTGTTTACCCTCCAGAGAAACTCCTGAAAGAAAAGCATTATATAATGTCCGTTCCATTATATCTATATACTTCGCATTCCCATGCAACAGAAAAAGACGATGATTCCAATAGATATTAGCGATGGATGCACAGGTTTCATTATAGGCACTCATATTGGGAAGTTCAAAATTTCCGGCAAATCCCTCATTAGCTCCCTGCTGGCCTATACCGCCGGTAAGATAGAGTTTCTTGCCGGCAACATTCTGCCAGAGCCGGTCAATTGCAGTTACATAGGAATGATCTCCGGTAAGTGTTGCCACATCAGCCATACCGGCATACATATACCCTGCCCGTACTGCATGTCCCGCTGCTTCTTCCTGTTCAGTGACCGGTTTGTGATCCTGATTGTACTCACCCCATAATTCACGTCCGTCCAGCGGTTTGCCCCTAACATCCAGAAAAAATTTGGCAAGATCAAGATACTTTTCTTCTCCGGTAACCCGGAAAAGCTTCACCAGTCCCATTTCTATTACCTGATGACCGGGCGGTTTCTGCAGACTGTCAGGTCCAAAAGAGCGGTCAATAAGATCAGCAAATTTCAAGGCAACATTGAGAAGAGTTTTCTTGCCAGTAGCCTGATAATGAGCAGCTGCCGCTTCAAAAAGATGACCGGCATTATACAGTTCGTGACTGCCGGAAAGCTTTCCCCAGCGTTTATCACCAAACCAGTTTTTCAGATGCTCGGCATTGTTCGTCCGTGCAGTGTACAAATAGCCGTCCTCTTCCTGGGCAGCACTGATAAGAGTGATGACACTGTCCAGATAAGCTTCCAATTCCGGATCTTTTTTCAGCATTAATGCATAGGATGCACCTTCCAGAGTTTTGTACACATCAGTGTCATCAAAAGGATAATATCCCTTATGCTGTCCCTGGATAAGACCGCCGGCAAGAGCAAAATTATGCAGACGGCCGTTCTCTTCACACTTTTTAAACGCATGAGGAATAGTCACTGACCGGTTTGTTTCCATGCGCGGTTTCCAGAAACTGTCATTGATATGCACCTGGGTGAAAGAGACAGGCTGGATACGGTAGCCTTCAGAGGAAGGTTGAGAGCAGACCAGAAACAGTATCAATCCCAGCACTGTGATAGTAATAAAAATTTTGGTTTTCATGATGACTCCTATTCAATTATAATGAATATAATTTATCATCTCGCAATATATAAAGATAAAGGATAAAGGATAAAGGATAAAAAATTTTAGAACGTGAGAGCTTTAGAGCCATAGAACGACCTTTGAGTTGACGTTTAGAAGCCAGAAGTCAGATGAGACGTCAGACAGCGGACCGCGCGATATTGGGGCGGTCAGCCGTCAGCGGTCTGCCGTCTATTTTAAAAGGCCGGAACCAGAGAACATATGACCCAACGACCCAATGACTCAAGGACCCAAAGACCCTATGACTCCAAGACTAAAAAACTCTAAAAACTAAATCACAGTTCGTTCTTGTTCGTTTTGTTAGTTGCTCATTCATCAATAAAAAAATTTCAAAGATCAAAAACGTATATATTCCCCTCAACGCATACCTTTAAGCATCTCACGTATATCCACTGCCTTCATTCCGGCTTTTCTGGCAGCTTCCAGCCCCAGATCGCCATCCTCAAAAACCTGACAATATCCCGGCTCGACTCCCAGACGTTGGGCTGCTTCCAGGAACATATCAGGTGCCGGTTTGGGCGGTAACGGATCATCAGCGGTTAAAACAACCTTAAAAAGCTGATCAATATCCAGACCTGAAAGTGTAGACAGCACATTTTCTTTTCTCCCTCCAGATACAACAGCCAGAGGCAGTTTATCAGCATATGATTGTGCAATCCGCACCACGGATTCTATCGGCTGTATCAGATGAGTTTTCTCCTGAAAATACCGGTGTTTTATCTCCACCAGTTGTTTGGGATTTAGATCCCGGTTAAATTTTTTATTATAAAGCTGAACGATTTTTTCTTCTTTCATACCTTTTAAAGCATCCAGGAACTGAGGACGATAAGGTTCACCAAAATCAGCAAATGCTTTAGCCCAGCAATCCATATGCAAAGGCATGGAATCCGCTAAGGTTCCGTCACAATCAAAAATAAGTGCTTTACTCTGTTCCCATACCAGATTCATATTGTTTTTTACTTCAACCAGAAGGAAAAGTATAAGTACATACTAAGTACCAGACTCAGCACTATAACTGTTCCGATTACATCCCATTTATTCCAACTGGCCCGGTTTTCTGCTTTATGCTCTTTGGAAACAGTGGCATAGGTCAATCCATCAATTTTCTTATAATCAGGGGCAGGGGTAAGCAGTGATACAATGACCACGATCAGGATACTTATTGCCAAGAGCCATCCAGAGGCAAACAGGAAGTTATAATTTCCGATAGCGACCAGCCATTCCGGGCTGGTGATTGACCCTGATCCCACTAATGCTTGAATAAACAGTTTTAGCATACCCAGGATGAATCCCACTCCCAGGCCGGTTACCGCACCTTTGGCATTAATTCGTTTAAAAAACAGACCCAGCAGGAACACGGAGGTAATGGGTGGAGCCAGATAACTCTGTACACTCTGCAGGTACTGATAAAGCCCGCCTTCAGAGATCATGGGCATAACCGGGATCCATATAATCCCTAAAATCACTACCACTCCGGTAGCTATACGACCTACATTAACCAGCATTCTCTCTGATGCTTTAGGATGAATCTTTTCATAGATATCCACAGTAAATAAAGTAGCACAGGAGTTGAACAGAGATGAAAGTGAACTCATTAAGGCTGCCAGCAGTCCTCCCACTACCAGACCGCGCAACCCTACCGGGAGCAGAGTGGCAACCATGATGGGAAATACCTGATCTCCATTGAGAACAGTTTCGCCGCCAACTACTCTGGTGGGGATAGTAATAATACCTTTTTGATGCAGGGCATAACCTATCAGTCCTGGAAGCAGAAATATCAAAACCGGCCATACTTTCAGAAATGCACCCCAGATAGCACCGCGGCGGGCGTGGGTTAAATTTTTGGCTGCCAGGGTTCGCTGAACAATGTACTGATCTGTACACCAGTACCAGATACCAATAATAGGTGAGGCAATCACAACACCAAGCCAGGGATAATTGGGATCAGAGAGGGGTCTCCACAGGGTAAAATTTTCAGCATTCTGACTGCAAATGTCAACCAATTCACCCCAGCCACCTAATTTATGTAAGCCGAATAACGTTATAAAGATCGATCCAATAATAAGAATAAAGGTCTGGGCTGTATCGGTATAAACCACTGCCCGTAATCCTCCCATAATAGTATAAATGCCAGTCAGGATGACCGTTGCAAACGCACCAATCCAGAAGGCATTCTGGGGAGTACCGAATGTATCGGGAAGAAGAACACCGAAAACCATACCCCCGGCATACACAGTCACTGATACTTTAGTAAAAACATAAGCTACCAGTGAAACGATTGACAAAATCCACCGTGCTTGTGAATTAAACCGCTTTTCCAGAAATTCCGGCATAGTGAACACTTTGGACCGCTGGTAAAAAGGCACAAAAATCCAGGCCAGCATGATCATAACCCAGGCGTGCAATTCCCAATGGGCCATACCCATACCACTGGTGGCACCATTTCCAGACAGTCCGACAATATGTTCAGACCCGATATTTGAAGCAAAAATAGAAGCTCCTACAACAAACCAGCCAATATTACGACTGGCAAGAAAATAATCAGCTGAGGTATCCTGTTTCCTGGAAGACCAGAAAACCAAAGCAATGAGTCCGCAAAAGTAAGCTCCTATAATAATCCAGTCTATTTGTGTTAACGTAATCTGCATGATATATATCCTTTATATTTAAAATCTATTTAAACGGATTTTCCGTTTTATATAAATTATTTTTAGGCTGGTTATATGAAATATCTTTTATTCCCAACAGTTTTAAAGCTTCAAAAAGATATTTACCCGCATGTTTAAACCCTATACTGGTATGATGCGGAAAACGTTTTTCAATGAGTACATTGCGGTAGAATCTGTTCAGTTCTTTAATAGCAAAAACACCGATACTTCCGAAGGATTTAGGATCAATATCAAGTACTTCCCCTTCAGCTATATATGATTTCAGTTCTGTCTCTGCAGTGGACTGCAGTCTGAACATAGTTATTTCACCAGGTCTTATCCTCCCCTCCAGCGTTCCTCTGGTGATTTCAGGGTCCTTATCCGGTTCCATTAACCGGTGCATAATGAGCTGATATTTCATGGAAGTATCAACCATACAGGAAGAAGGGGTGTTTCCGCAGTGAAATCCCATAAAAAGTTCATCCTGCCGATAATCCCTTACTGCTGAACCGGCCTGTTCATATAAGTCTCTGGGAACAGTATTATTTATGTCCAGAAGTGTGGGAGGGAGAAGCGTGGCGCAGGCAACCATATATTCACTGAGCGTACCATAAATATCCACTTCGCAGGAAACAGGAATATAACGGGAAGCCAGTCTGGAGTTTACATAGCAAGGAACAAATCCAAAGAATTTTTCAAATGACGGCCAGCATTTATTGGCAAAAATACCAAACTGGCTTGCACCCAGATTGTCCTCCATAAACTGAAGCAGCGCTGTTTCATACTGAGCCAGTTTTTTAAGAATATCCGGATAGTTATTTCCTGCTCCCAGCTCTGAAGCCATTTCTTTCACTGTATCTGTAATGCGGGAGTCGCCCTCTGCAGACCGGTATATATCATACAGATCCAGTTCACTGTTTTCCATAATCTCCACACCTATATTAAACAGTGGTTTAATGGGCGCATTACAGGCCAGAAAATCATAGGGACGGGGACCAAAGGAAAAAATTTTGAGATTCCTGAGTCCCAGCAGTATTCGACTAATTACCGAAAAATCCGCAATCATATCAGCAACTTCATCTGCAGTTCCCACCGGATATTCAGGAATATAAGGGAACAGATCTCTCAGCCCTAAATTATAGGAAGCACTCAGCATGCCGCAGAAAGCATCCCCCCTGCCTTGAACAAGATTTGCACCGCTCTCTTCTGCAGCTGCGGCAAACATAACCGGTCCTGTAAATTTCTCAGCCAGAAGCGTGGAAGGACCTTCCGGACCAAAATTACCCAAATAGATAACCAGACTGTTGATTCCTTTTTCTTCGATTTCTTTGAGCGCCTCTATCACATTTTTTTCGTTTTCAATTATGGTTTGAATCTGAACAATAGGAATATCCTTTTTTTCACAGCTTTTAACCAGGGCTTGCCTGCGCTTCCGGGACAGCTCTACTGGAAAACAGTCCCGGCTTACTGCCACAATACCCGGTTTTATTTCCGGAATATTATTCATAATAAGCTCCTTGTGTTTTCTTGTTCGTTACATTATGTTTTTTGAATTTTGTATCTTGAATCTTTAGTTGTTAGTCTTTAAGTCTTAAAGTCTTTGTATCTGTGGATTTTTTGAGCAGTTGGTCACTTTATTTTGACCACAGACCGCGGACCGCAGACAGCACAATTCATCGCGGTCCGCCGTCTGCCGTCCGCGGTCAATTCTGGTTTCTGGCTACTGACTTCTGAATTCTAAACGTCAACTCAAAGATCGTTCTACAGTTCTCTCGCTCTAAAGTTCTTTTATCTTGCATCTTGCTTCTTTAGTCTTTATTCTTTTTCCCTTTTCCTTTAATTCCCTATTCACTATTAAATGATAACACGATCACTCTTTCTCAGCATCATCCTGTCCATAATACGCATCCGGTCCATGTTTACGCTGAAAATGCTTTTCAATGAGAGAAGTCTTTAGTCTGCTGGTCCGGGGATTTACCTGCAGTGTATAAAATGCAATACGGGCCAGTTCTTCCAGCATAACACTGTGGTACACAGCCTCCTTTGCTGACTTTCCCCAGGTAAAAGGTCCGTGCCGGGCTACCAGAACCATCGGTGTTTCTGCAGGAAAAAGATCGGTAAATGTATCAATAATCAACCGGCCTGTTTCAACCTCATACTCTTTTTCAATTTGTTTATCACTGATAACAGCAGTACAGGGGATATCACCATTCACCAGATCAGCATGAGTTGTACCCATAACAGGAATTGGTTTACCAGCCTGAGCCCAGGCAGTGGCATAGGATGAATGGGTATGACAGATTCCGCCAATATTTTCAAAATGACGATACAGTTCCAAATGAGTAGGAGTATCTGAGGAAGGACGCAGCTTGCCGCTAACGATCCGGTTATTAAGATCCAGAACCACCATACTTTCAGGAGTAAGATCCGGATATGGGACACCGCTTGGTTTAATGGCGAATACTCCCGCATCTTTATCAAAAGCACTGACATTGCCGAACGTTTCTATGACCAGACCTTTTCCAGGCAGCTCCAGATTTGCCTCGAAAACTCGTTGCTGTAAAGATCGATATTTATCCATCTATTTCTCCACACCGGTTTGTTTTTCCAAAAAATGTGCTAGTTTTTTATATTTTTCATACAGTGTTTCATAAATATCAACACGGGCAGGATCCGGATCATATGTAGTTTCAAATCCCTGCCCCATACCTTCCTGGGCAGCTTTCATTGAGGGATAGATTCCTGCTGCAGTTGCAGCAGCCATGGCACTTCCTAGGGCAACGGTTTGTTCGGAACGGGCAATCCGCATCGATCTGTTGAGAACATTGCAGACAGTCTGCATAACAAAAGGATTCTTTTTGGCAACTCCTCCCAATCCTATTACTCCTTTTATAGGCACTCCTTCTGTTTCAAAGCGATCCACAATAGCCCGAGCACCAAAAGCAGTAGATTCTACCAGCGATTTATAAAAACGGGATGCATCAGTACTCAGATCCAGACCAGTTACTGCAGCTTTTAGCCGCTGATTGGCATCAGGGGTGCGGCGTCCGTTCAGCCAGTCAACTGCTACCGGATCATCACCTTTCACAGGCAGCTTTTCAGCTTCCCTGGAAAGAGCAGGAAGAATTGAATCGGCCAGTCCGGAGATTTCAGTATCAGAAATATTCTTTACTGCAAAAAGCAGCATATCTTTAAACCAGGCATAAACATCACCGAATGAAGACTGACCTGCTTCCATTCCCAGCATTTCCGGCAGAATGGATCCGTCAACCTGACCGCAAATACCTGATACCAGTTTCCCTTTCATTTCCTTGAGAGGAGCTATCAGCATATCGCAGGTGGAAGTCCCCATTACTTTACAAAGGTGATAGGGTTCAATCTGAGCACCGATTGCACCCAGATGAGCATCAAAAGCACCCAAACTGACCTGGACATTTGTTGAAAGCCCTAATCTTTCAGCCCATTCCCGAGAAAGGATTCCTGCAGAATTATCAGCAGTAAAAGTCTTTTGATAAAGTCGTGAACATATACCGGAAAGACGTTGGTCTAATCCAGATAAAAATATTTCTGGTGGAAGACCATTCCAGGATGCATGCCACATGGCCTTATGGCCTGCAGCACAGCGGCTGCGCTTCATTTTCACAGTTTCCTGAGTATCAGTCAAAAGTGCCGGCATCCAATCACAATGTTCCACCCAGGAATAAGCTGCCTTGTTTACCTTATCGTCTTTACGCATTATATGCAGCATTTTTGCCCAAAACCACTCAGATGAATAAACACCTCCGATATATTTTGTGTAGTCTTCTCCTCCCCAGGTCCGGGCATGGTGATTTATTTCCTCAGCTTCATCTACTGAAGTATGATCTTTCCAGAGAACAAACATAGCATTGGGATTATCAGTAAAATCCGGAGAAAGTGCAAGCGGGTTACCTTTTTTATCAACTGCACAGGGAGTGGAACCAGTAGTATCAATACCTATACCTTTAATAAATTCTGCAGTATTTTTGGGTGCCTGGGAAAGACTTTGTTTTATTGATTTTACCAGGGTCTCAATATAATCGAGGGGGTGCTGACGAAATTGATTCTGGTCAGGATCACAGTAGCGACCCTCTTTCCATCGGGGGTATTCACAGATAGATGAAGCAATTTCCTGACCATTCAGAGCATTAAAAATAACTGAACGCACAGAATCTGTACCAAAATCAACACCAATAACATATTTACTGGCCATGTTCCCTCCTTATGGTGAATGATAATAATTAACATTTTCCCGGGTAATAATATCAATAGGCATCATGATTTTCTTATTAACTGATTCTTGCATAACAACATGCCGAAAAAGAGTATAGATGCCCTGATACCCCTGATGTTCACTCTGCTGGCTGATAAGAAAATCAATAGTACCTGATTTCAGACAATCCAAATTTTGTTCGATAAGATCATAACCAATCAGATGAATGTCTTCATTACGACCGTTTTTTTCTAAAATACGACCTACAATAAAAACAAGAGCATTGGAAACAAAGATGCCTTTTAAATCAGGCAAATTCTGAAGGAGCGGCTCTATAGTTGATGCAAAGTCTACATGAGTTTCTTCTCTGATTACACTGTCTATTTTTACCTGATAAGAAGGATACGACGAAAAATAGGTTCTAAATCCTTTAATACGTTCTGCTATATGATAATCCTGGGGAAGAACCTGAATAGCAGCAATTATAGCTGGTTCTGGTAAAAGTAAGTGCATAAGACGTGCAGAAAGCTGTCCGCTTTGAAATGAATCCTGCATAATGCAGGAAAGGCAAGAAGATTGAGGAATATAAGTATCAAAAAAGACAAAGGGAAGAGAAGGAGGGATTTTTGACACGAATTCCTGAGAAATTTCAGTGAATACCGGTGCAACGAGCAGTCCGTCCAGATCAGCAGATAGTACTTTATCAGCTGCCCGGGAAAAGGACATATGAGAATAACGGTTATAATAAAAAGGTAGCAGTTCTACTCTATGAGAATTGAGTTCTGCTACAGCCTTGCTAATACCAGATGCCGGCCTTTCCCAGAATCCCCCATCCTGATTCGGATCAGGCATTAATACACCGAAATAAAATGGTTTCTTGCGTTTAAGCTGACGAGCAAAAATATTAGGAGTATAGTTGAGTTTGCGAAGTGCTTTTTTTACCTTAGCTTCCGACTCTGCAGAAACCCCACCCCGATTATGTATCACCCGATCAACTGTACCCAGAGATACATTTGCTTCTTTAGCAATTTCTTTCAAAGTAGTCATAATAATGCCTCAATAAATGAGTAAAAATTTTTATACCGTGTACGAACACAAAATATAAAAAATAAATTGTTTAAAAGCAATAAAAGTATATTAAAAATTGAAAATTTATCCATTTTTTTCCCTTCATTAAACCCAGAGTCGATTGATCTTCATTTTTTATAATTTATTGAATCAAGGAATTCATTCCATTCCCCTCTTATCTCCTCAGCTCCTTTTATTAGATAGGTTATCCATTTCTGCTGGGCTCGGGTGGGTTTATCTGAATTTTCTCTAACCTGATGGAACAACCAGTACATTCTCTTCAATATATTAGAACCATCTGGCGATAACCGCTCCGGCGTAATGCGAGACCTTAGTTCATAGATATCTTTGATAAAATGGGAAGCTTCTTGACCTCTGTACTGTTTTCTAATATACTCAGTTACTTGTTTCATCTCATTTTCAATGTCTTCATTTGACAAGGAAAGATCCTCACCCAGATTCCAGGTAACACGATGTACACCTGGTTTAGTATCCACTTTAAACTTCCACAAAGGCATATTATCAAAACTGCTTATTAGAATATTAAACTCGTTTTGATCATGTCCTTTCGGAATATAATAATTTATAACAGCACCTATTGATGGAGAATCTGTTTCATCAAAGACTGCACTGAATGTTGTTCCTCCATTTCTTGTTCTGTAAAGTCCTCCTGCAGCTGTTCCAACAAAATATGTCTTATAATCACCAGGTATACCGCTAACACAGGTTACTCTTCCTCCAAAATGTGCTGGTCCGATACAGCGCCATTCTATATTATACATTTCAGGCAGCTGACCTGTTACATTACCAGCAGCGAAATGTAACAGCCAGACTGCAAGTAAGAGTTTTATAAATATCTTTACATGTTTCATTTGTTTACATCTCCTTTGCTTGATTGAAAACTCTCCTGTATCGGTTTACCTCTGTATTGAACTGTTTTGGTTTCACTAGTAGGAATCACTGTAATCCTGAATTTTCCTGTTTTCAGGGATCCAGGCGCTCTCTCTCTCCACGGTTGTATGGTCAATAATTCGGCATTATCATCCCAGATGAATTCCGTATACCAGGTATTTGTATCATCCAGATAGTCAAGACCGATACCATCATCTTCATACAAAATAAAGGATCCATCAGCTCCTCTGTACACTTTTATCTCTAGAGGTTCCTCTACCTTCTGAGAGGTATATTGACGTAAAGGATCAAAGGGTATTATTGATCCGGCACCTATAAATATTGGCATGATACTCAAATCTACATTGCGTTCAATTATTGTCTTACCCTGATATACCTTACTATTCCACCAGTCATACCAGATCCCCTCAGGCAAATATACCTTTCGGCAGGAAGCTCCGTTTTCATAAACCGGAGCAACAAGCATTGCTTTTCCCCAAAGGTACTGGTCTCCCATCCCACTTGCAGCTTCATCTTGGGGATAGTGCAGCCACAGAGGTCTCATCATAGGTAACCCTTTTGATCTGGCCTCCCAGGCCAGGGTATAATTATAGGAGAGCAGCCTATACCTTAATTTCGCAAATTTCCTGCAGATACCTTCAATATCGGGATTTCTCAATGCTGATTCCAGAGGATTTTCTCTGCCTTCTTTTGGTCCCATTTCACTTAAACCCCAACCCCATGGAAGACGGGTCCACCAGGTACGTCCGTGGGACCGGAATGAAGGACAGAAAGCCCCAAATTGGAACCAACGTGCATATAATTCTCCATTAAGTTCTTCGTTGGGGAAAAACCCTCCAATATCAGATCCCCAAAAGGGAGATACACTGAGAGAATGATTTATTCCCACAGCAATTTGTGCTTTAAGAGTTTTCCAGGATGATTCGGTGTCACCTGACCACATCCATCCACCCCATTTTGCAATTCCCAAGTGACCATTACGATGGAGACTCCAGGGACGAACATTAGGAGTGGTGTATAAAGGACCCTGATAGTACATCTGATGTCTTTTTATACGCTCAAAAAGATTGAACCAGTCGCCTTCATCCGGCCACCAGGCATCGATACCGTTATTTACCAATTTTATATGCTGTTTCCAGCAGGTGAAGATATGGGATTCATCCAGCTCTTCATCCGGTTCGGGTGGTATGGATCCCTGCAGAGTGGATAATTTATCTCGATCCCAGGGAACCATATGAACTATTACCTTGACCTTCAGATCATGCAGATCATCAATAACCCCAGAAGGATTTCGAGTAAAGACTTCTGGATTAAAATCAAAGGAAGGCTGTTCAGTGTTCCATCCTCGGGGACAAAATCCGGTTCCCAGGTAAATCACCGCATCCAATGGGATCTGCTTTTCCCGAAAAGTTTTAACTATTTCGACCATCTGGCTGTCATCCTCCAGGGTTCGGTGCGGCTGCATTTTGTGAAGTCTTCCTCTCCGATCAAATTCAACCCTGGCATTTCTCCAGTCTTCGCCCATTCTTGGACCTCCTTCACCCAAGCCCAGGACTGGTTGATCATCCAGCTTAAAAGCTAACTGACCTTCTTCCAAAAATGTCAGTTCCTGGATTAAGATTTCCTGATTATTACGGATAATTATTCTGAGAGGATCAGGGAGCACTTTTACTATGAAATTTCCAATCTTTTTCTCAATTGAACCAGAAATCTCTCTAATACTTACTACCGGTTCAGGATACTTTTTCTCATTCAGAACAGGTGTACAGGGGAACTCTCTGTCCATAGTTAAGTTGAGTACTGTACTTTGAGGAGCAAATACTTTCACTCTGGTGGTATGCCTGAGCCCTGTACGGTTTTCAATTTTAAACTGTAGATTTTCCAACGATCTTTCAATAATAATTTCCTGTTCACTGACAAATCCATCACGATCGAGTTCAACACTCACTCTGTTCTTTTCAGTTATTATAGAGAACCTGTTTCTCAGCCCGTCTCTAGGAATAACAGAATAGCCTTCTGTGTTTTTTTTCAGAATACCCCCGTAAGCTATCCATCCGAAGATTGGATCATCAATAAGTATGGTTTCGGCAATCCGTATGGCAGCACCATTGCCAAGGTCGGCTTCTCCATCATACATCCATGCCCCCCGATCATATTCCTTCCTGATCCAGGCTCTGCCTCTTTTGGACGACATAAATGCCCAACCCATGGCACCGTCGTTTACCTTTCCGGGGGCCCAGAAACCATAGTTTGATTCTTCTGTCCCTGTATTCATAAGTGCCCATGAACTCAAGTAAGAAGCGTAACCCAGCCGGAGCCAGGGATAGGGATCTTTGGCAAAATATTTACCATAATCGAGTATTGACCATCCACCCATCTTTGCCATGTAGCTCATACTGCCGTCAGCACCAAGTTGATAATACGTGGTCTCAAGCCAGCCCCGGACTGTTAAACCTGCATATAATTGACGTTCCATAAAATCAAGAGCATCAGTCTTTATGACATCAGAATGAGAATACCAGACTTCCCTAATTTTATCATACCACAAATTAGTATCGGATTTCATCGTATTCAGGGCTCCATACCTGGCAAAGGCATAGGTTGACTCAAAGGCGGTACGATCGAAAGAGTATTCTGAGCGATAGGGATACTTATTATCATAAATAAAATACTTGACTTTCTTTTCATATTCACTCCGCAGCCAATCTGCATCCTTCTGTCTATTGTTTTCCTCCAGGGCTTGTATGATATCTTCTATTACCAGTTCATTATAACAACCAATTTCATATGCTTTATAATATTCCCCCCAGATCTCATAGGGATAAAGAAAAAATCCCCGTGCGGTCATGAATGCCCTTTCCAGGTATCCTTCCGCATCAAGATAATGAACCTTCTCAGGATACATTTTTGCTATCTGGTACATATGATAATACATCATAAAAATATGGGGATAGTCATAGGACCGCCACACCTGCATCCTGTCAAGCTGCCTGCTTCTTACTCCTGTCCTAGCATCAATATCTCGCGCCACTTTCCAGTTAGGTACTCCGTAAATTCCATATGGGTAGGGACAGTCTTTGTCAGTTCGCTGCAGCTTATCCCAGACAAAATTCTCAATATAATATTCAACTGCTTCAATCTCACTGTCTACCGGAAAGTATACATTTTTAGCTGCAATAAAAGGCGCCTTACATAAGGCAGGATCATCACAGGCAAGAACATAACCCCACCAATAATCGAATCCGTCTGTATCATCAGGACTTCTGAGAATTGAATTACTCATGTCATAAGCAGAAAAGAGTCCGTTATACCATTTAGATGGATCCCTGTGCTGTTGTCTATTAACTATAAAAGATGCACGTTTCTTGATAAGTGTCTCTATAGGTTCAGTAGAAAAAAACTCCAGGTAGGTCTTTTGAGCATCATTATAATGTATGGTCAGCATATTCTCACCCAGTTTGCTGAATTGCACTTCATAGACGAAATAATCAGGGAGGTTCTCACCTAAAAATGTTATTGATGTTTCTGAAGGAAACTCAGCGGTTACAGAATCGATCGTATTCTTAGTATGTAATGCAAATCTGGCTGTAAGATTATTCGGGACCGACATACCGGGAACCACATGAATATCAAACAGGCCTTCCTCATACAGCAATTGTCTCATACCGTCCCAACTGTCTGTCCAACGCAGTTTAAAGCCATATTCCACTTTACTGTTATCACTATCAGCAGAGCCAACCACACATTTTGTATGTTCTTGGCGCCAGGTACCACATTCGACCTTATTGCCTGATAAAAATGAATGAATAAAATACTCAGAACCTTCCAAATATTCTAGTTTAGTGCCCTCTTTTGGTAATACCATCAAAAAAGGCGGTCTGCCTGAGGGTCTGGCATAAAAAAGAAATGATCCATTACCCGTTATATACCTGTGGGTAGTATAGCACTCCTCAAAAATATACTGCGGTTCTCCACTACCTGGTCTTTTCACCGGCAAAGACAAATACAGGTCACCAATGGTAAATGACCATTTCATCATTGATTCAATAGTTATGTCAATGTCCAATCCTTTTTCATTAAGACTATACCTGGTCTCCATCTTCTGTGGCATCCCCGGTTCATAATCAACTATACTAACAGATGAGTCAGGATTCAAGATCATTTGTCTGGACCTTCGATACATTTCCAGCCAGTCACCCTCAAGTATCTTATATTTCAGCACAGGTCTCTTCCAAACCTCACTTATTACGTTTGCTTCATACGGATCCTCAGGACTGGTTAAAGAAGTGATGCCTTCCGGGGTGATGGTTGTTTTAATAACATCACTTTCCAAGGTGTAACCCTTTTTTCTGTTTTGTCCCTTAACTTCAGTAAAACATAAGAAGCCAAGCATAATGAGAAAGACAACAATTCTTTTTTCCATATAAATCAACATAATTAATTATTCTTTATTCTTGGAATTGTCATTCTAGATCTTAAATTGATTATTAAATTCCATGTTAGTTATTTTTTAACAGTTACATTTTCCGAATCAATAATCTCAATTGATTTTTTCTTCTTCAAGGTATGCATATCAAATTCCTGTTCACCTATCTTCACATCCTGGCAGTGAAGAATTCTTATTGCTTCTCGCCCTAACCAGAGCGAGTCTTTTTCAGCAAATTCCTCCTCCCTGATAAATTTATTGTTCTTTATTATCACATTTTTAGCATTCATAACCGTTAATGCCGGTAATTGCCGCCAGTTATAAAAGGTGTTATCTATTAAATATAGATTTCTGAGTTCGACAGATTCCGACTCCAGAATATCCCACTGCCCTTTGGGAAGAGTAAAAGCAGCAGTGACAACAGAAAATATATTTCTTCCCTGTGGTCTTG
>CAZETW010000063.1:0-11859 GCA_964515295.1 uncultured bacterium
CTAATTAAATGTATGAAGAATAAATTATTAAGGCAAGATTTTTCTGAAATTAAGTTTGAATACTACCCCGGAGTGCAGCCCCTTTATGGGTTGCACTCGTACAATGCATAAAGGCATTGCACTCCTATAAAAATACTATACTTCCCTCCACTTGTACACTGTATCAAAACCTTCTATTTTATCAAATTCCAAATAAGAATAAATATCTCTTTCAAAGGGTGCGATTTTTTCTTTGTAAATCTTAAAATATTCTTTGGGGTCAGGTAAATTACCAGTAATTGCAACTACTGCTGCAAGTTCTGCAGAACCCAAATACACGTGAGCTCCAGTTCCCATACGGTTATCAAAATTCCGTGTTGAGGTGGAGAAAACAACGGAATTGTCAGGAACTCGCAGTTGATTTCCCATACACAACGAACATCCGGGGATCTCAATGCGGGCATTGATCTTATTAAATTTTTCAAAAATTCCCTCATCTTTTAATTTGGCCTGATCCATTCTGGTGGGAGGACAAATATAGGTACGAGTTTTTGTATTTACTTTTTCACTCTCCCAGATTTTAGCTGCAGCCCGGTAATGACCAATATTGGTCATACAAGAACCAATAAAAACATCATTAATTGAAGTTCCTTTAACTTCGGAAAGCAGTTTAACATTATCAGGATCATTGGGACAGGCCAGTATCGGCTCCTGTATTTCTGACAGATCAATTTCAATTTCAGAAGCATACTCGGCTTTTTTATCAGCGGTCAATAGTTCCGGCTTCTTTAACCACTTTTCAATAGCATCTATCCTCTGTTGTAATGTATCCTGATCCTGGTACCCATCCTCTATCATTTTCTGCAGTAATACCATATTGGATTTCAAGTAAGTAGCAATCTGATCTTCGGTAAGTTTAATACAGCCTCCGGCTGCACTGCGCTCAGCAGTAGCATCAGTTAATTCAAAAGCCTGTTCTACAGTAATCCCGTCCAAACCCTCCATTTCAATAATTCTGCCGTTAAAAACATTTTTCTTGTTTTTCTTAGGAACTGTTAAAAGCCCTTGCTTAATAGCAAAATAAGGAATAGCATTAACCACATCTCTGAGGGTGATGCCGGGATTTCTTTTACCTGTAAATCTAACCAGTACTGATTCCGGCATATCCAGAGGCATAAATCCTAACGCCCCGGCAAAAGCAACCAGACCGGAGCCGGCAGGAAAAGAAAGCCCCAGGGGAAAACGAGTATGTGAATCACCACCTGTACCCAGAGTATCTGGAATTAACATCCGATTCATCCAGCTGTGACATACTCCATCTCCGGGTTTTAAGGCAACACCTTTTCGTTCAGTAATAAATTCCGGCAGGGTTTTATGCATAACGATATCAGTAATTTTAGGATAAGCTGCAGTATGGCAAAAAGACTGCATAAAAAGTGGGGCCTGAAATTTCAAGCAGGCGAGTTCTTTTAATTCATCCGCAGTCATGGGTCCAGTAGTATCCTGGGAAAGGACAGTGGTCATTCTGGGTTCACAATAGGTTCCGGGAAGTACTCCGGTACGACCACAGGCTTTGCCGACTATCTTCTGGGCTAAAGAATACTGCTGATCTTTTTGGGGAACGGGATTATCTGCGCTAAGAAAAATTTCATTATCTTTTAAGCCTAAAACCTTATGAGCTTTCCATGTTAATGATCGACCAATTATTTTTAAGATTCTGCCTCCGGCCTGAAAATCATCCCGGAGCGTTACAGGTGTAATACGAAAATCAGCTAATACCTCTCCTGTTTCTCCCCGGATCTCTCCTTTTCGAGTATCAATGGTGACTACGGCTTCATTTTTTAATTTAGTAACATCTGTAATAAGCGGCAGGCCACCTGAATCTTGAACTGTATTAAAAAAAATCGGAGCGATTACCCCTCCAATTACAATGCCCCCGGTTCTTTTGTTAGGAACGGAAGGGATATCCTTTCCAATATGCCAGAGTAGACTGTTGGTAGCTGATTTACGAGAGGATCCTGTACCTACTACATCACCCACAAAGGCAACAGTATACCCTTTCTGTCGCCATTCGGCTATAGATTGAATGCCTCCCGGAAACCTGCTCTCTCCCATTGATAACGCATGAAGTGGAATATCTGTTCTGCTCCAGGCTTCTCCGGCAGGAGAAAGGTCGTCAGTGTTGATTTCTCCATCTACCTTAAAAATCTTTACTTTAATTTGATTTGGAATACCTAATTTAGTTTTAAACCATTCCGCTTCTGCCCAGGATGTAATGACTTGTTGAGCTTCCGAATGTGTCTTTGATAAGTGCACTATCTCATCAAAGGCATCATCATAAACTAAAATCGTATGTGATAAAGCTTGTGCTGCAGAATCAGCTAATTCAGAATTCTGCAAGGCTTCGATTAAATATTTGATATTGTAACCACCTAACATGGAAGCAAGAATGTTTATCGCTTCGTTTTTATTAATTAAAGGTGATTGTAATTCATCATGCAGGATCTTTCCCAGAAAATCTGCTTTAACCTTTGCTGAAAGATAAACTCCCGGTGGTATACGATTTTTTAAGAGATGTAATAAAAAGGATTCTTGATCAGAAGGTGGAGACTGCAACAACTCACAAATAACTGTTGTTTGATTTGGATCTAAAGGTAAAGGTGGTATTCCTAAATCTTCTCGCTTGCTTTTATGCTCTAAGTAATCATTCAAAATGGTTTCATGGTGTTTTTGTATCATACTAAACCTCTTTGGAATAATTTAATTTATGTGTTACTTAGCAAAAGCAGGAAAACGTACATACATTGTCGAGCTTATACTGTGGAAGCCCGATTGCTGCCTTAAATTCTCAAATCCACGGTAACAGTCACCCTTCGACCGGCTCAGGGTGACAGGCGTAAAAAATTAACAAATCTATCACAACTTCATGTTTAATTTATCGATTCAGCATCTTCTTAAAGTTTATTTAATACCAGCAATGTCTTCCAGCATATCGGTGGTGAGTGATTTGGGCCTCTCGATTGGATATCCTAAGGCACGATCCCAGACAATGTTGGAAGCTACACCAATAGACCTACCTACTCCGAACAGAACTGTATAATAATCATATTCTTTAACTCCATAATACCACTGAATGACTCCTGACTGGGCATCTACATTGGGCCAGGGATTCTTGGCTTTACCCTGTTCTTTAAGGATAGGCGGCACAACCTTATACAGCATATCCACATATTTAAAAATGGGATCTTCAGGTAAATGTTTTAAACAAAAATCACGTTGTGCTTTATATCTGGGATCAGTCTTTCTGAGGACAGCATGTCCGAATCCAGGTATGACCTGACCTGAATTAAGTGTATCCCAGACAAATTTTTTCATTTCTTCTTCACTCGGTGTTTTTCCACCCATTTTATCCATTACTCCCTGAATCCAGCGTAATACTTCCTGATTGGCTAATCCATGTAACGGACCGGAAAGACCATCCAGTAAACCAGATATAGCATAATACATATCAGAAAGAGCACTGGAAATTAAATGTCCGGTATGAGCACTTACATTGCCGCTTTCGTGATCACTGTGAAGAATAAAATATAATCTGGCTACATCATCATAAGGCTTGTCAATTCCCATCATATGAGCAAAATTTCCACCCAAATCAAGATCAGGATCCGGAGAAATAATATCATTGTCACGATATTTTAAGCGATAAATAAAAGCTGCAATTTCCGGAAGTTTAGCTAAAAGATTCATAGCATCTTCATAGGTTGGATCCCAGTAATCCATTTTACTGATGCCTTCATTATATTTTTTTACAAATTCTGATTCTTTCTGCATAGCCAGGATTGCTGCTGAGAACATTGCCATAGGGTGTGATTCCTTGGGGAGAGCACGCAGTACATCAAAAACATATTCAGGTACTTTTCGGCGTACTTTAAATTCTTCCACTACTTCATCGACATCTTCTTCAGAAGGAATTTCTCCGGTGAGAAGAAGGTAGATATGGCCTTCTACATACGGCATTTCTCCATCAGGAACCTTGGGTAATTTTTCCAGACATTCAGGAATAGTATACCCCCGAAAACGAATACCTTCGTAAGGATCTAAGTACGAGATATCTGTGGTTAAACATTTTACCCCTCTCATACCTCCAATAACTTGCTTAATTGTAATCTCATCAACCTTAACATCACCATATTCTTTTAACAATCGAGTAGTTCTGGGGCGCCACTCTTCAATTTTCTTTTGTAATTGTTGCTTCAGTCTTGACATTGCTTACTCCTTTAATTTTTTACTATTTTGAAATTTCATTTTTAATTTGAGATTATTGCAATATTATCCTGAATCATTTTTTAGAATCTTTCTTTGACTAAACGGTTCTCTTAAAGCAAAACATATACTCATCTTGATTCAATGAGTGAATTTATAACTTCATCATCCTCCGGTAGTTTTACAGAATCCGGATAAAACATGGATTGATCAAATACTTTTTGCCTGCTGCCGTAAATAAATCTTCGTGGTCTGAAAATAAGTCTCTTTCTGAGTCGAGGAATTGTCATGCTGGCAGACATCATAAATAAAATTTTTTCTTTCCCTTTCTCAAAAACAGCCTTATCCAGTGCCTGCTGAATTGTGGGAAATGGTGTGATAAACATTGATCTTATCATATCGAAATCAATACTGGTAACTGCCCACATTTTAGCCCATCGTGCGATTTCAGCCATTTTAGCTGCTTTATGGTATCCTAATACATATTTTTTTTCAATCTTTTCTAGTGCATCCTGCGGATCACTCGCACTAGCCAGTAATTTAGCAAAGGTATCATGTCCTATTCCACTTCTGCATCTGGAAACTAAAATCAAAATCCCATTATCATTTAGGGCATATTTTGCATTATCCAGGGCTTTTTGTGATTGATAGAGATCAACATCCATGGGATGAGGTGCAACTGCCACTACAATATCAGCTTTTTGTTTTATTTCAACTGAAAATACTTCGTGCGATTTATCAATAGCAGCTAATAGTGAATCCGTGATATTGCCTGCTGTTGCTGCATATATTTTGTCATCCCGGTCCAGTACGGTCATTATTGCAAAAATTTCTTTATCCTTAATGGTTTGGATCGCATCTTCCATATCTTCATGAACCGGATTACCTTTCAGCTTCATAGCCTGAGCACTCATTTTAAGTGCTAATTTATGATTCTGTTCAATAGTTTTATAAGAAGCAATCCCGGGCAGAAAAGCTTTTCTTCCGCCAGTATACCCTGCAAAATAATGAGGCTCAACAGAACCTATAATCACTATCTTATCAGCTTCCATACCCAGTTTGTTGACCTCCATCTCAGTTCCGTTTTTGGATTTACCTAAATTAATCATCTCATCATTCTTCGCATCATGAGAATGAATTCGGTCTCTATATTCACCAAGATATTTTCCGAATATTTCCTGCAGTTCCTCTTCAGTTGGAGCCCTGTGTACACCAGTGGCAATAATAAAGGTAATATCATAATCCTTGATCTGATCATGGATTATATCCAGAACTTTAGCAGTGGGTGTCGGTCTTGTACCATCATTGACGATAAAAAGAAGTTTACCCTTATCAGCTAAAAAATCTTTAAAAGGTTTTGAAGAAATAGGATTCTCGAGAGCATGGTGCAGTGTTTCAGTTTCATCTTTCACTTCTACTTTATTGGGATATACGATTTCACTAAAATTCTCATCATCAATATAGGTTTCCAAAATATCATGACCATATGGAATTTCTATACGCATAAACTTAACCTATTAATTATACCAATCTTTCATTTTCTAACTTTTCCACAATACTTTTTACTTTTGAAGCCGAATTTGCCAAAGCTGCGTTCTCTTCTTTAGTTAAGGTAAGTTCAATGATTTCTTCAACCCCATTTTTCCCTAACTTTATAGGAACACCTACAAAAATTCCTTCAATACCATATTCTCCGCGCATATAGGCAGAACAGGGCAGAATTCTCATCTTATCTCTGATCACACATTCTACCATCTCAGCAACACCGGCAGCCGGAGCCCAGAAAGCACTACCTGTCTTTAAATAACTGACAATTTCAGCACCTCCTTTTCTGGTACGTTCAATCAGTTTATCAATATCATCTTTTTCCAGCAACTCAGGAATAGGTATACCGGAAACTGTGGCATAACGCGGTAAAGGAACCATGGAATCACCATGTCCGCCCAGTACTAAAGCAGTAGTATCTCCCACATTTACACCAAGTTTATCTGCCAGAAAATACCTAAAACGAGTAGAATCAAGGACTCCTGCCATTCCTACAACTCTCTTGAGAGCGAATCCGGTTACTTTTAAAGCTACATAGGCCATCACATCCAAAGGATTGGTAACCATTATTATTATGGTATTAGGAGCGTAACGGGCAATCTCCTTTGATATTGAACTGATTATCTTTGCATTTATTCTTAAAAGATCATCACGGGACATCCCCGGTGTTCTTGCTTTTCCCGCTGTAACCACGACAACATCAGAATCTACCATTTCTGCAAAATTTGTTGTTCCATTGATACGAGTATCATACTTTCGAATAGGAGCAGCTTCAACTGAATCCAATGCACGGCCACGAGCTAATCCCTCAACAACATCAATGAGGACTACATTAGCCAGCCGTTTCTCAGATATGTAGAGAGCTGAAGAAGCACCTACATGACCACTGCCTATAATTGTCACTTTTTTCATAATCAGCCCTCCTTATTTCTCTTTAGATTCTAATTCCAGTGATTTAATAACATTAGAAACAACTCCTGCGGACTTGTCAAATGCCTCTTTTTCCGCAAGTGTCAGCTGTAATTCAATAATTTTTTCAATACCATCCTTGCCTAACTGTACAGGTACTCCCAGACAAATATCTTTATGACCATACTCACCATTTAAATAAGCAGGGGCACATACAATGCGTTTTGTATTACGAATAATCGCTTCTACCATATCACATACTGCTGCTCCGGGGGCATTGGAAGCACTTCCGGTCTTTAGGTTTTCTACAATTTCAGTACCGGCTTTTCTGGTTCGGGTTATAAGAGATTCTACTTTTTCTGGAGGAAGCAGTTCAGAGATGGGAATTCCTTCTACTCGGGAATACCTGGGTAAAATCACCATATAATCATGATGACCACCTATGACAATTGAAGTTGTATCAACGCTGGATACATTCAATTCCTGTGCAATAAATTCACGCAATCTGCTTGAATCTAATGCACCGGAGACCCCCATGACTTTCTTGAAGTCAAATCCGGCCTTTTTAATTATGTAGTAAGTAAGAGTGTCAACTGGTTCTGTGAGATTAATAATAATAGAATTAGGAGTGAATTTCTGGATCACTTTAATGATCTCATCAATAACCTTTATATTTTGGTCCAGTAAATCAAGCCGCATCATTTCTGGTTTTCTAACCACTCCTGCTGCTATTACCACTACCTGGGAACCTTTCATTTTATTAAAGTCACTGGTACCGTTAATTTGAACATCATATCCCCTAATCGGTGCTGCTTCCATCAAATCAAGGGCCTTTCCTCGTGCTCTGCCTTCTTCTTTATCAATAAGTAAAATATTAGCGATACGTTTTTCTGCCAGATAAAAAGCAGCTGCAGTACCGACACTACCGGCGCCTATTATGGTTACTTTTTTCACAGCAACCTCCCTTTTGTTTAAATATTAAATATTCAATATTCAATTTTAAATATTAATATTATTAAAAATATTCATTGCATAACGGGAGTCATATATTTCTTACAATAGGTATATACTTGAAATAATTGAACTAATATAATATAAATAAATTAAATTCATATGTCAACCATTAACATAAAAAAAAGAGACTTTAATTATGATAGTTCTCCCATTTTTTTATCATATCTGGATCTTCTATGGTTACTTTAAGATATTCACAATATTCTTTACCAGTAACTCCATCTGATCGACCTGTCAGAACCAGCTTCTTCTCATATGAATCACATATATCTAGAGCCATTGCAAGCCGTTTTGCTTTTTCAGTAAATCCGATATGCTCTAATAACATAGAAGTTGCTCGAAGCATACTGCAGGGATCAGCATATTTCGCTCTTCCTTCTTTGACCATTCGCGGAGCTGAACCATGAATAGCTTCAAACATGGCATATTGTTTACCAATATTCGCACTTCCTGCTGTACCTACTCCCCCCTGAAATTCAGCTGCTTCATCAGTTAGAATATCACCATACAAATTGGGCAGGACTAACACACGAAATTGGGTTCTGCGTTTCGGATCAACCAATTTTGCGGTCATAATGTCAATATACCAGTCATCGCATTCTATTTCCGGGTATTCCTTTGCAATATTATATCCAATTTCAAGAAACTTTCCATCAGTGGTTTTGATTACATTTGCTTTGGTAACCAAGGTAACTTTATTAATTTTATTTTTCTTGGCATAATCAAAAGCCATTCTGATTATCCGTTCTGCACCCTGTGCAGTGATCACTTTAAAATCAATAGTTAAATCATCATTTACAGCGATCCCCTGACTCCCTAATACATATGCACCTTCCGTATTTTCTCTGAAAAACATCCAGTCAATTCCATTTTCAGGTACTTTAACAGGACGAACATTTGCAAAAAGATCCAACTCCTTACGCATGGCAACATTTGCACTCTCTATATTCGGCCAAGGATCACCTCTGCGCGGAGTAGTTGTCGGCCCCTTCAATACAACATGACATTTTTTTATTTCTTTTAGAATATCATCTGGTATGGGTTTTCCCTGTTCAGCTCTGTTTTCTATTGTCAATCCCTCAATTGTTCGTAACTCAACCTTTCCTGATTTTATCTCATCTTTTAGTAAGTACTCAAGCATAATTCGTGATTCCTCAGCAATATACGGTCCGATCCCATCTCCACCAATAACACCAATTATTATTGGATCCAGAGTTTTGAAATCGATCCAATCAGGAGCCTTTTTCATCTGCTCAACTCTTTGTAACTGCTTGTCAACCAGATTAGTAAAATGTTTACTGGCCTTATCCAACAAATCATTTCCCATAATAACCTCCTTGATAAAAATGAAAATTTATTATTACTACCTGCTCAAAAGAAATAATGTATGATTACTAAAGAAAAAGTTAATTTCTTTCTCTGCATTTTCAACAGAATCAGAAGCATGTACACTGTTTTTGGTCTCATCAATCCCGAAATCTCCCCGTATAGTACCTTTCTCTGCTTCAAGAGAATTGGTCATTCCAATTAATTTACGTAACTCTTCAATAGCATTCTCACCTTCAACAACTACAGGAACACAGGGACCGGAACAAATATAATCACAAAGTTTGTTAAAAAAAGGTTTATCTTTGTGAATAGCATAAAAAGCTTCTGCTTCTTTTCTTTCCAGACGAACTTTTGATAGTGCGATAATCTTTAAACCATTATCTTCAACTCTTTTAATTATATCACCGATCAGATTACGGACAACAGCATCTGGTTTTATATTCAGAAGTGTTCTTTCCAGCATATTATCATCCCTTCTTATAATATGAATTTATAATTAATAAATAACAGGATATTATATCTAATTATGTTTTTTGTTTATATACTTTAATTCTTGTATATTCTTGTTCCGGTCTTACCTGCTCGTGCCTCTGTTAATTTATCAATTGAGGTTATAAGAACTTCTTCTCCACCGTTTTCAAGAAACTGTATCGCAGCTTCAATCTTCGGGCCCATATTACCTGGTGGAAAATGTCCTTCATCAAAATATTTTTTTGCTTCTGCTGCAGACATTACATCGATATAACGCTGAGAATCTGTTCTAAAATTTAAAGCAACTTTATCTACTGCAGTTAAAATATATAACTTTGGTGCTCCGATATTCAATGCCAGGACTGCAGAAGCTTTATCTTTATCAATAACTCCGTCAATACCCTCGAAGGTTCCGTCATCTTCAATATACACAGGTATCCCCCCTCCTCCGCAGGCAATAATTATTATTCCCTGTTCAACCAGATTTCTAATAGTTTTTTTTTCTACTATCTCTAATGGTTGTGGAGACGGGACAACCCGTCTCCAACCACGATCAGCATCTTTCTTTATGATCCATCCTCGTTCTTTTTTTATTTCTTCGACTTCATTTTTATTATAAAAAGGTCCGACAAATTTTGTCGGTTCATGTATGGAAGGATCATTTCTGTCAACCACTACCTGAGTCAAAATTGTTATTGCACTCTTTTTAATGCCTTTTCTGTATAACATATTCTGAAGAGACTGCTCTATCATATACCCCATCCCCCCTTCTGTATCAGCAACCAGAACTCCCAGGGGAATCAGAGGTAAAGTGTGACGCGTTTCCTCAACTCTGATTAAAGCATTACCCACCTGCGGACCATTGCCATGAGTAATAATAACATTTATATTTTCAGAAATCAACTCTACAATACTCACTAAACTTTTTCTGGTATTTGCAAACTGCTGATATATATTACCTTCTTCAGTCTCTCGTGTAATGGCGTTACCTCCTAAAGCCACTACGACCTTATTATTTGATTCTTTAAAACCCATTTAAAATTTCTTCCAAGGTTGGTGTTCCTATCTCCTGTAAACTGTATTGTACTCTTGCAGCTGGTTTTTTGATCTGAACCACTTTGGAAAGATCTATGGGTGTTCCAATAACGACTGTATCGCAGTCTGCAGCATCAATTGTTTTTTGAAGGTCTTTTACCTGCTGACTTCCATAACCCATTGCCGGAAGCAGAGGACCGATACCCGGATATTTCTTGAATGTTTCTGCAATAGATCCTTTTACCCAGGGACGAGGATCTATAATCTCTTTAGCACCATATTTCTTGGCTGCCATTACACCTGCTCCGTATTTCATTTCTCCATGAGTTAAAGTAGGACCGTCTTCAACCACTAACACTCTCTTTCCACGTATAGCATCAGAATTATCAACAATAAGCGGAGAAGCAGCTTCAATTACTTTAGCAGCGGGGTTGATCTCCCGGATATTTGCACGGACCATATCGATGCAATCACTATCTGCAGTTTCCATTTTATTTATTACAATAACATCTGCAGCCCGGAAATTTGTTTCACCAGGATAGTAGATAACTTCATGACCGGGACGATGCGGATCTGCTACCACTATAAGAAGATCCGGTTTATAAAATGGTGTATCATTATTACCCCCATCCCAGAGAATCACATCTGCTTCTTTCTCTGCCTGGGTCAAAATAGCCTGATAATCAACTCCAGCATAGACAATATTACCGATATCAAGATGAGGTTCATATTCTTCCATCTCTTCTATTGTACAATCATGTTTTTTAAGATCTTCATATTTTTCAAATCTCTGTACCGATTGTTTCACCAAATCACCGTAAGGCATGGGGTGTCGAATGACAACTGTCTTTTTGTTCTTTTTATTTAATATCTGACTGACCTTTCTGGTTGTCTGACTTTTACCGCATCCTGTTCTTACGGCACATATTGCAATTACCGGCTTTTTAGATTTAACCATTGTGGAGTTGTTTCCCATCAGGATAAAATCTGCTCCTGCCTTGTTAACCAGAGCTGCCTTATGCCCAATGTATTCATGAGAGACATCACTGTAGGCAAACACTACCTGATCAATGTTTTCCTGGGCAATGAGGGATGGAAGTTCATCTTCCGACTTAATTGGTATTCCGTCAGGATAAAGACTGCCAGCAAGTTCTGAAGGATACTTTCTTCCCTCTATATCCGGTATTTGAGTTGCTGTAAAAGCAACAACTTGGTAATCCTTGTTATCTCTGAAATAAACATTAAAATTATGAAAATCTCTCCCTGCTGCTCCCATTATTATTATACGTTTCTTTTCCATTTATAATCTCCTAA
>CAZETW010000063.1:11959-15029 GCA_964515295.1 uncultured bacterium
AAATACTTCATCCAGAGATTCAACCGGATAAAATACTATTTTCTTTTTTATATCTTCAGGTATTTTGATGAGATCTTTTTCGTTTCTCTTCGGTATTATTACCTGTTTAATCCCAGACCGGCTTGCTGCTAATACCTTTTCTTTGACACCACCCACCGGTAAAACCTTACCCCGTAGAGTAATTTCTCCGGTCATTGCAATCCGGTGATTAACAAGTCTGTCTGTAATTACAGATACCAGAGATGTTGCAAGTGTAACGCCTGCAGAAGGTCCGTCTTTAGGTGTAGCACCTTCCGGAATATGTATATGTATATCATGCTGTTTAAAGAAATCTTCATTTATATTTAATTTTTCCATATTTGACTGTATATACGATAAAGCTGCATGAGCAGATTCCTTCATTATGTCTCCTAACTGTCCAGTTAGTTTAAGTACCTTACCGGATCCTCTCATCTTGGTCGATTCAACAAAAAGTATAACGCCGCCAGCAGAAGTCCAGGCTAAACCTGTTGCTACACCTACATCGTCTTTTCTGCTTGCAACTTCAGAAAAATATTTTTTCGGACCTAAAAGTTCAACAATGGTCTGCGAATGTATAGACATTTTTTCTACTTCACCTTCAACAATTTTTCTGGCAACTTTTCTGCAGCAATGTCCTATCTCCCTCTCCAGATTTCTCAATCCTGCTTCTCTGGTATAATCATTAATGATTTTCTTTAACCCTGTTTTGGTAAAACGTATCTGATTAGACTTTAATCCGTTTTTTTCCCTCTGTCGCGGAACTAAAAATTTTTTTGCAATTTGCAGTTTCTCTTCCTGAGTATATCCCGGCAGTCTTATTATTTCCATGCGATCCAAAAGAGGAGGCGGAATTGTTTCAGTTATATTGGCTGTAGTAATAAACATCACCCTGGAAAGATCATAGCTGACTTCCAGATAATGATCTGAAAAAGAATCATTCTGTTCAGGATCCAGTACTTCGAGTAGAGCAGAAGCCGGATCTCCCCTGAAATCTTTGCCGACTTTATCAATCTCATCAAGCATAAACACAGGATTACTTGAACCTGCCTTTTTAATTCCCTGAATAATACGACCGGGCAAAGAACCGATATACGTTCTTCTGTGTCCTCTTATCTCTGCTTCGTCTCGTATACCCCCCAGTGAATAACGAACAAATTTTCTTCCCATGGCTCTGGCGATAGATTTACCCAGAGAAGTTTTTCCCACACCAGGTGCTCCCACAAAACAAAGAATGGGGCTATGTGGATTTTCTTTTATTTTCTGTATAGACAGAAACTCGAGGATCCTGTCTTTAACATCCTCAAGATCATAATGATCTTCATCTAAAACCTCTTTAGACATTTTAATATTAATGTTATCATCAGTATAATGTTTCCAGGGCAGTTCTGTCAACCAGTCTATGTAGGTTCTGGCTACTGTATATTCAGCAGCCTGAGGAGGCATTTTTGAGAGCCGGTCCAATTCCTTGGCCGCTTGTTCTCTGGCTTCTTCTGACATACCTGACTTTTTAATCTTTTCTTTATATTTTTCTATCTCTTCTGTTCGTTCATCTTTTTCACCCAGTTCCTTCCGTATAGCTTTTAACTGTTCTCTCAGAAAATATTCTTTCTGACCTTCTTCAATTTTACTCTTTACTTCAGACTGGATCTTATCTCCCAATTTTAACAGCTCAAGTTCTTTATTCAGATATATTAAAAGTTTGCCCAGTCGTTCTTCAATATCAATTGTTGAAAGTATTTCCTGTCTGTTTTTTATGTCTATTTTAAGATTAGATGTAATTAAATCAGCTATACGGCCGGGATTATCAATATCTGAGACAACAGAAGATAACTCATCTGGTATGAACGGAGATAAATTAATGATCTGTTGAAACACATCCGTAACCTCCCGGACCAACGCTTCAGTTTTTACAGATTCTGGAGGTAACTGTTCTTCAACAGTCTCAACGTTAGCTTTCAGATAAACATCATCTTTTATAAGATTTTTTAATTTAATTCTCGATAATCCCTGAATCATCAATCCCATGTTCCCGTCAGACACTCGAAACATTTTTAAAATTAAAACTGCAGTACCAATATCATAGAGTTTTAAATCCGCTTCATCCTCATTAGATTTTCTGGCAAAAATACCAATAATTTTTCTCTGACTTAAAACCTCATTGATCATAGCCATCTGTTCTTCATCTGAGATTATTAAAGGAGCAACCACATAAGGAAAGATCAATATATTATTAGTCGGTAATACAGGTATCTCTTCAGGAATTTCCGGGATGTTTTTAAAATCTCCCGGCTGATGTATAATACTGTTTTTATTACTATTCATATAGTATCCATATTTAAAGATTATTCTATTTCGATATCAAATTTACTGTGAAATGGATATTTTCTTTTCGGGAGCCGTATTTCCAGAAAACCATCTTCATAATTCGCTGATAAATTATCAATATCAACTTCACCTGTAATATGAATCTTTCTTTCAAAAGGACCATAATTAATTTCCATCTTATGATAATGACGTTTTTCTTTTGAGGGTACAACCTGCCGCACACCTCTTAGATATAATAAACTGTCTCTATAGGTAATTGAAACTTCGTCTGGTTTAATAAGACCTAATTCAACAATTACGACATATTCAGATTCAGTTTCATATACATCGATCTGCGGTTTCCAGCAAATTTCTTTTTTATATATAGAGGGAAAAGAAGTACCGAAAAAATTAGTAAGAAAAAATTCCGCTTCATCATCATAGGAATCGAATAAATCATATAATTTGAATTTATTATATTTTTTCATAATATACCTTCAAATAATTACCTTCATCCTTAAAGAATTTGTATTAGTATAAATAATACTACTTATAAATTAGAAAATCAAGAAGAAAATATTCCTGTAACAGACTGGCAGCAAAATTTTAAACTGTTTTAAAAAGGAATAGTTATTTTTGATATTGATAAGTTTGCTAAAATCTTTAATATTATAAAGTAACAGCAAATAAAGAACATGAAAGATCAAGAGCATAAAAAAAATGTCTTATGCTCAGATAAACAAAG
>CAZETW010000063.1:15129-16338 GCA_964515295.1 uncultured bacterium
TCAGGATGAATGACAACTGTTACATAACAATTAATACATTAAAATACACTGATTAATCTTCTTTTGCCCTTTCTGTGGAACTTTACTTCACCGTCTTTCTGGGCAAAGAGTGTATCATCTCCCCCTCTGCCGACATTATACCCCGGATGAAATCTGGTCCCTCTCTGACGTACCAGTATGCTTCCGGCAGTAACAACATGTCCGTCAAATCTTTTGACACCTAAAAATTTCGGATTGCTGTCTCTTCCGTTTTGAGTACTTCCAACCCCTTTTTTATGAGCCATGATATATCCTCTGTAACTTTATTTTTTCTTTGATTTATCTGATTTTTTAGAAGAAGATTTCTTTTGGGATTCTGACTTTGCACCGCTTTTTGATTTAGCTTTTGTACCTGAAGATTTCTTCCCTTTTTTCGCAGTACTTGTTCTTTTCTTAGTATCAGATTCCCGTGATTTTTTTGTCGTAGTTTTGGCAGTTTTTTTACTTCCTGATGTCTTTTTTCCGGATTCGGCAGTCTTTTTAGTTTTAGCAGAAGTCTTGGTTTCTGTTTCTTTTTTTGGCTTTGGTGACACTTTTTCTTTATCAGCTTTTTCTGTTTTTTTCTCAGCTGCTTTGGATGCAGAAGCAGACTTCATTTTAACTATACCCGGAATCTCTATAGATTTTATAGTTAATTCAGTATAATCCTGTCTATGTCCCTTTAAAACCCGATATTTCTTTCTTCTCTTTTTCTTGAAAACCAGAACTTTTTTCCCTTTACCATGTGAGACAACCTCTGCTTTAACTACAGCATTTTTTACCACTGGTTTTCCGATCTTTACATTATTATCATCAGCATACAACAATACATCTTTAACATCAATTGTCTTACCGATCTCAGCATCAATTTTATTTACTTTAATTTTCTGATCTTCTTCAACTTTCCACTGTTGACCGCCAAGTTCAACTATAGCATACATTTATTAATTATCCTCCTCTAACATATCCCTGAATTCGGCTTTAAATATAAGAATTTTATTGTATGAAGTCAAGCCTTATTTAATTTTTTATAAAGCATTATATATTTTTTCTTGACATTATACCATTAAATTATTAGAATATAGCATATTATTCCATATTAATTGATTTACTGCTGTGACATAGATCTAATTTTTTGTCTTTTTATAAAAAATAAAGGAGAATTTCAAATGAATCCTGAACAAAATTATC
>CAZETW010000064.1:0-15607 GCA_964515295.1 uncultured bacterium
CAATGAGTTACAGTGAACAAAAAAAAGTGTTAGAGGAATTCAGGAAGGTTGTAGGTCAGGAGGTTCATAACCTGAAGGAATGGCCTGAGATTCTCTGGCAGCAGATGTACAACCGGTTGCAGTGGGTGGATGGGAGAAAAGAAACTATTCATGAGCTCCTCAATTTTTACAAACCCAAATATGTGAAACCGTGGTTCCGACTTATAAACAGGCCGATGCAAGAAACAGCATTAATACGGACTTTTGTCGGACACAAAGAATCTGTTACTTCGTGTGATTTTAGCGCTGATGGCAAAAACATTATATCAGGTAGCGAGGATGGAACTTTAAGGCTTTGGGATGCTCGAACTGGAAAAGAAAAGATCGTTTTAAAGGGCCACAGAGACGGAGTTACGGCATGTGCTTTTTGTAAGGATGGAAAGATGGTTGTGTCAGCAAGCAGGGACAAGACAGTAAGGGTCTGGGATGCAAAAGCCGGCATAGAACGGGCCGTTTTAAAGGGGCATGCTGATGCTGTTAAATGCTGTGTTTTTAGTCCTGATGGAAAAATGATTGCTTCAGCAGGAGATTGGAAAGATAAAACAGTAAGGATCTGGGATGCAAATAATGGTAATCAGTTAGCCGTTTACCACTTAAACGGAGAGATTCGCGCTTGTCAATTCACAAAAAACAACAAGAATATTATAGCAGGCACCAAGGACATTTTTGTTATAAAAATTAAGGCTGAAAAAGAAGAAAAAGCAAGAACTTTCAAAGAAGTATCTCATCATGGATGCTATGACATATCTATTAGTCCCGATGGCTTTCAACTTATAGTTGCAGCGGGGATGTTTGCTCTTACGCTTTATGATCTTAAAAAGTGGGGAAAAGTTGCTGATATGAAGTTACCAGGAGGTTATGATGATGACTATTGGGTAGACAGCTGTTCGTTTAGTCCTGATGGAGGCAGCTTTGTTGCGGGGGTCAGCCAAGCAATCAGAAAATATGATGCCAGCAGCCATGAGGAATTATCCATATTCATGGGCCATGCTGACTATGTAACTGCTTGTTCCTTCAGTCCCGATGGAAAAACAATTGTTTCTGCCAGCAGAGACAAGACTCTCAAACTGTGGAATGCTGAGTCGTTCGGCGAAGCGGGTGAATTTGAACGTCACAAGAGTATGGTAACACATTGCTCCTTCAGTCCTGATGGCCAGACCATTATTTCTGCAGGAGACGGTGGGGAAAAGTGTCACCCATTTTTATTGAGGGGCAAAGAAAATTACGGCCTGATTATTCCCATAGGTAGAAATGATATATTTGTTTATGATGCTAGTTTCAGCCCAGATGGCTGGCTCGTAGCGACCGTTGGGAAATTGGGTGGCCTATCTGTTTACATGTTAACAACAAAGAAGATATTTTTTAAGACTCCTTACAGTCGGGATCTCTTTCATTCCGTTTTTTCTCCTGATGGAAGCCAGATATTGACGAGTTATCTTGACCTTGAAAATAGCTCTGGTGTCTCTGAGGTCTCTGGTAAAAGTAAATGGAGACTGGTTTTGTTTGATCTTTTAAGACACTCGGAGATTACACTAGAGGGGCATAAAGATTCAATATTAGACTGTAGTTTTAGTCCTGATGGCAGTAGAATACTTTCTGTGAGCGATGATAGTACGATTAGACTTTGGGATAATAAGACATACCAAGAACTCTTGCTTATGAGAGGTCATGCCGGTGCTATTAAAGCATGTTCCTATAGTCAAGATGGTAGAAACATAGTTTCGGGTGGTGATGATGGATCTTTAAGGATTTGGAATCCTGAGACCGGTAGGCAACGTGCCTTTTGGAAAGCACATCGCGATGGTGTAAGTTCGTGTGCTTTTAGTCCTGATGGCTGTCGAATCATTTCGGGGGGAGGAGACGGATTTCTCAAATTATGGGATTTTAAAACAGCCGCAGAACTTGCGACTATCAAAGGCCTGATCGGTGAAGTAACTGATTGTGCTTTTAGCTATAATGGAAGGAGAATCGTTGTAGGTGATAATCGCGGCCAAGTTCTAGTCTTTTCAATTGAAAACATTTCCATCGATCCGATCTTAGCAACACCCTACCGCAGGGGGTTGAAGCTGGAAGTTCTATGCCCTTACTGCCAAACAAAAATTCGGATTAAGAAGTCGCATTTAGGCACTCAGCTTGATTGTCCGGAATGTTCCAAACCACTAAAAATTAACTGTTTTTGTCTTGTGCGTCCGTTGATCGAGTGGAGCCGAGAGTCGGGTTGGCGTAGATTCAAGAGATTATTAAAAGACTCGATAAAAAATACCGAACACCCTTAATATAAAGAAAAAAAAGGAATATAACATGCTGAAATTATTCATATTGGCAATATGTTTTGGGATAGTGCTCTATACTTTGGTTCCTATGTATGTTCTTAGTTTTTCTCACCGGCTGCCGGAGGATGTGATCAAGAAACTGGCAGAAGTGGAAGAGACAACACGAGCCGGAGAGGGATATGGCGATTCCGCTATATCCAGACTGGATGATTTGATGACCGAAGCAGAGTCACGACAACCGGGCTCCACCCTGGGTCTCTATATTCAACAGCCTCAGAATAAGTTTCTTATGGCTGTGGGAAGTTTGGTATACGCTTTCATCATCGTGGGTTGGATCATCGAAAAACATTCATTCGGCTTGTTAAACATACTTGGGTTCATCATCGGAGTTTTCTTTTTAACGGCGCCCTTATTTCAATGGCAGATTTCTCATCCGCGTCCGTTTAGAAAATAAAGATTAGAGGATAAGATGACCGTGTCTGAAGTACATCGAATAGACATCATTGCCGGCGATGCGGCCGGGAACCTGTCCGATAAGAATGAGAACAGCAACGCAATAGAAAAAAACTTGTATGGAGGAACAAATGGAAAAACAAGGATTTCATGCGGTGTATCGTCTGAACACCAATGAAAAATATGCGGGGGAAGCTGATGTCGTGATCTTGGTCTGGCACGAAAACCAAATCCTGCCTGCAGAGCAATACCGCAAGACGCACTATCCGGATAAAATGGTTGACATTGCCGTATGTGAAGACCCTAATGTACAAAAAGCGCAGCTTGGAGATAAAACAATTATCTATCATTTTTAAACTGTAGACAGTCCGATGCTCATCTTTATTTATTGGCCGGTTAGCAAAGACAAGAGATGAGAGATAAGAGTTATTACAGATGAATCGTTCAGAGCAAAAGACAGTCTTAGAAGCTTTTGCCAGAGTTTTAGGCCAGAAAATTAAAACGGGTATTTATTAAAAACATACTAACAGAAACTATGAATGACCTGCAAAATAAATTCAACCAACTCAAAGAAGAACTTGCAATCCATAAGCGGAAGCTGAAAAAAATGGAAGCAGGGAATCAGAGAAAAAAAGAAGATCCTCAAACAGACACTGATAAAAAAATTGCACAGGAAAGAGATATCATCTACCAGATCTTAAGTGAGATCATGGTACTGAATCAATGGCTTGCCAACCGAATAAATAATACCAGGGTAAAAATCATTGCTCTTTTTGATAGATACTGCAAACTGACGGATCAGATGAGTGATGTTGAACAACTTTTCTATTCGCAGGTCATTGTACCCGGTACACAGTTAAAACTGCTGATAACAAAAAGAAGATTCCTGGAAGGTGAATATAGCCGTATCAGAGAAGATTTGGAGAACATGCTGTTTTCAGACCATGACTCCCTGGAAAAAGAAATAAAGAATATACTGCAGGAAGCTGACGTTGATTTTATCTATGATCAAGCTGATAAGAAAGATGATGAGAATACCAGTACTGTCCAATCGTATGATGCATGGGATACCGGTCTTGATGAAAAGACCAAAAAAGAAATAATCAATACATTCAGGAAAATAGTGCTTCCCAACATCCATCCGGATACATCCGGTACAGAAACAGAAGTATATCACCGGATAATGGATATGTACAGAAAAAAAGACTACCTCTTAATGGAAATCTGCATAGTCAAATATAAGGAAAAGATTGAATCTGACAGAGAAAATCCAGAACAATTTTTTGATCAGTATTTAACTTATTTTGAAAAGTATACTCATCTGCTTGACAAACTGGTCAAAAGAATCAACAGAGTCAAAAAAGAAGTTACACAGAAAGAATCTCAGGATCCTGAGCTGGTCAGAGAAGAGATCACTGTTCAGCATAATGAAATAAGAAAAAGAATTCATGTAGAGATCAAAAAAATCAGTGTTCTGAGAAAACGTTTAGAATATTTACTGGAATAAATTATGAAAAAAGATAAAAATAATAAACTGTCCAAACTCCCGGGCAAAGATATGATCAGAAGCAGTGAAGTAAGGCGACTGCTGAACAGTTTCCTGGAGGAAAGTGAAGAAGAATCCTATATCTGGAAATCCCTTACTTCACCCGATCCTCTCCCCCATAACTGGATCTATGACCTATTCCGGGATTCACAAAACCGGATCTGGATCGGAACCTGGGGTGGCGGGGCAGCTGTGTATGACGGCAAAAACTGGAAAACCTATACTATTCATGATGGTTTATTAAGTAATTCTGTTACCAGTATAAAAGAAGATAAAGAGGGAAAAATATGGCTGGCAACTGATAACGGGATCAATACAATTACAGATGACAACATTGAAACAATAGGACTGAGAGGAAAACGGCTTTTGAATATTACCTTTGATAAACAATCCCATTTTTGGGCATGCTGCTGGGGCACATCATCCGGTGAACCCGGATTATATGAATATGACGGAAATCAATGGAAAGGCTATACAAAAAGTGACGGAGTTCCGGGAAGAGAAATTTTAAAAGTATTTCAGGACTCCAGAGGATATATCTGGGCAGGAACCTATGAATGTTCCCTGGGAGCTGGAGTTGGCTGTTTTAATGGAAAACAGTGGTATGCATATGATCATAGTGACGGTCTGCCTGATAATTGTGTGTATTCAATGTTTGAAGACCCGGAAGGCAATATGTGGTTTGGAACTGTGGGAGGAATAGGTATATTCGATATACATAAAAACAAATGGCATACACTGACAAAAAAAGACGGTCTGATTGATAACAGAGTATACAGTATGATCATTGACTCCCGGAACAAAATGTGGTTCGGCACAGAAGGAGGAATAAGCAGATATGATGGGAAAAACTGGAAATCCTTTACCAACAAAGACGGATTGATAGAAAATCTTGTACGGTGTATAGTAGAAGATAA
This sequence comes from uncultured bacterium, assembly GCA_964515295.1. Classification (GTDB taxonomy): domain Bacteria; phylum Zhuqueibacterota; class QNDG01; order QNDG01; family CAYUAG01; genus CAYUAG01. The sequence continues at coordinate 5,229 of CAZETW010000064.1, forward strand.
TGAAAATAATATCTGGTTCGGTACCTATCCCTATACACCCGACAAAGGAGGTATCAGCAAATTAACAATCAACCCGGGCAAAAAAAAACTTACTGATAAATTACTTGATAAATTGCCTGGTCCTGCAGATCAGAAATCTTTTCCCAGACAACAAAAAAAAATAATTAAAAGATTATCAGTAAAAGTAAATTTTTCTTGACATTCTGTCTGCATTTTAATACACTTAACTATCAGAATTCCTTGTTCTTATTTAAAATAAAACAGCACTCTCTCCCGAGGTATGTATGAAAAAAATAAAAAATTGGTGGCAGGATCATCAATGGACTGTTTTAGGAATTATAGCCCTTATTTCACTATGCTGCGGTTATTTAGGATTCAGAGAATATACTATTGAACAGGATTTATCCCGTTCTTTTTGGGATCTGCTCTATCTTTCCTTGCAGCTGTTTATTATGGAATCAGGTGCTGTTGCCGATGCCCTTAACTGGAAATTAGAACTTGCCCGGTTTCTATCTCCGGCGATTGCCGCCTATGCTGCCATAAGTGCTTTTACCCTGATCTTCCGTGAACAAATTCAATTATTTAAAATCAGATTCTTTAAAGATCACATCATACTCTGCGGATTGAGCAATAAAGGGCTTCTTTTATCACAGGGATTGCTTGATAACGGATATCAAGTAGTAATAATTGAACTGGATGAAGGAAATGACCTGTGTGCTCAGTGCCGGGAAAAAGGTGCTCTTATACTGACCGGAGATGCCACTGACAAGGAAATGCTGGGTAAAGCCGGGATAAAAAAGGCAAAATACCTTATATCTGTTTGTGGTAATGACGGAATTAATACTGAAGTCGCTGTTAAGTCCCGGTCCCTGGTAAAAAATCAGAAAAAAAGAGTTCTTACCTGCATAGCGCACATCGTTGATCCCGAACTTTGCCATTTGCTGAGAGAACGTGAGATATGCACTGAACAGAACGATGCTTTCCGTCTCGAATTTTTCAATATTTTTGATAACGGAGCAAAGGTATGCCTGGAGGAATATCCTCCTTTCCAAAATAAAGACATATCCCCGCATTTACTTATTGTGGGAGCAGGACGCATGGGAGAAAACCTGGTTGTTCATGCTTCCAAAAAGTGGAAGAATCTAGCCGATAAAACCAGCAGTAAACTCCATATCAGTATTGTTGACAGAGAAGCAAACAACAGGGTACATCTTCTGTACATAAAATATCCCCAATTAAAAACTATTGCTCATCTGATCCCTTTACAGATGGATATTAATTCAGCAGAATTTCAGGAAGCAAAATTTCTTTTTGAAAACAGTTCCTGCAAATTTACCAGTATTTATATATGTTTTGACAATGATTCATTTGGATTATCCACAGCACTCACTTTGCACCAACATCTCAGACATCATAGTGTTCCTATAATTATCAGAATGATCCATGATGCCGGTCTGGCAACACTTCTGCATGGAGAAAAAACAGATAAGGACAGTTTCAGAAGACTTCATGCTTTCGGACTTCTTGACAATACCTGTACTCCTGTCCTGCTCATTTCCGGAACTCATGAGAGACTTGCCCGGATCATTCATGAAGAATATGTGAACAAAATGCGCAAAAATGGTAAGATCGAAAAAGATAATACTTCCATGGTTCCCTGGAATAAACTGCCTGAAAGCCTGAAAGAATCCAACAGACGTCAGGCAGATCATATCAATATAAAATTGAAAAAACTGGGATGTGATATTACTCCTATAAAAGACTGGAATGAACCTTTGTTTGAATTTAAACAGGAAGAGATTGAAAAAATGGCTAAGCTGGAACATACACGCTGGACAGAAGAACGAAAAAACTCAGGATGGAAATATTCACCAGGTAAAAAGAACATAAAAAAGAAAACGAGTCCGTATTTAGTTCCCTGGAACCAGCTTCCGGAAGATATCAAGGAACTGGACAGAGACACAGTCCGAAACATACCGGTATTATTATCAAAAGCAGGATTTAAAGTATATAGAGTCAATAATAGTAATTAATATATAATTCTTAAATACTGGAGGATTATAATTATGGCAGATCCGGGATGGCATTATTGGGAAAAAATTTCAGATGATGTCAAAAGAATCCTAAGACTGGCTGAATCAATAGCAAATGATGCAAAAATCAACAATGTCACTGCAGCTCATATTATGCTGGCTCTCATTCGTACCTTTCCTAATGAAGTAAAGAGAGTAATTCAAAATATTCCCCTGACGGATGTAACTAATGAACTGAAAAACAAACTGATCTATACTGATACGCTGACTAAAAAAGATCAAATCATTAAAGATGCATTATTTATTGCTAATTTTGGGATTGTCAAGCTCACTCATATAATAAGAATCAGTGCAGGATACTGCGGGTTGAATCTGGAATCTACAGGGACAGATACTGCTGTATATATAAAAAGAGAAACAATAGAAAAACCAGATTCCACACTATTTAAAAAATTTATAAAAGAAAAACAGAAACCTGATCCTTTTTTAAATAAATTCGGCAGGGATCTGACTCAATCAGCAATAACTGGTAAACTCCACCCTATAATTGGAAGAAATACAGAGATAAATCTGGTTGCAGAAACACTGTGCCGGGTCATTAAACGAAATCCCTTACTGGTAGGGCCAGCTGGCGTAGGCAAGACTGCTATTGTAGAAGGATTAACTCAAAAGTTGGAATCAGATAACATAACTCCTGAGTTACAAGGGGTACGCATTATTGAAATAAATGTAGGAAATCTCATAAGAGGTACCAAGTACCGGGGAGAATTTGAAAATCGTTTGATGCAAATCATTGAAAAGGTGAGAAATACAGATTTTATACTGTTTATTGATGAATTACATACACTATTCGGTGCAGGTCTTGCAGAAGGAACCACACTCGATGCAACGAGTATGCTGCTTCCGTATCTGGCCCGAGGAGAAATAGCTTGTATCGGTGCTACCACTGATTTTAACTATCATAAAATTATAGAACAAGATAAAGCATTTGAAAGAAGATTCCAGCCTATCAGAATAGCACCTCTTACCCCGGAAAGTACCTTAGATATGCTGAAAAAATTCTGTCCTTATGAATTCGAGAAAAATAAAAAAATAAAAATCGATGAAGACGTTTACTATGCATCCATAGATTTAGCTGAACGGTATATGAAAAACCGGCATTTCCCGGACAAAGCTCTGGATATTATTGACCAGGCAGTAGGAAGAGCACTTCGGAAAGGGAATAATAAAGTAACAGTAAGTGAGATCAGAGATGTCATCGGATCTCTGACCGGGATCCCGGTAGGGAAACTTGAGGATGAACTGAAAAATAAATTAAATGGACTAACTTCTCATTTAAAAGAAAAAATAAAAGGACAGGATCATGTAGCAGATATCGTAGCAGATACCATATGGCCAAAAACCCTGGGGGTGGACCTGCGTCCTGAGCGTCCCAATGGTGTTTTTCTGTTTATCGGACCAACAGGAGTAGGAAAAACAGAATTCGCACGTGTTTTAGCCGAGCATGTATTTGGTTCCCAGGATAAACTTATCAGAATTGATATGTCAGAATTCAAAGAACCGCAGGCAGTAGCTAAACTTCTGGGCGCGCCTTTTGGGTATCAGGGGCATGAAAAGGGCAGTCCCATCCTTAATGAAATCAAAGAAAAACCATTTTCAATTTTACTGCTTGATGAGATTGAAAAAGCTCATCCTGACATACATAAGCTTTTCTTACAGGTATTTGATACCGGCGTTTTAACAGACACGAATAGAGACCATGTATATTTCAGTGATGTTATTATTATCATGACTTCAAACATTCTTGTGGAAAAAGACCAGAGCATTGGTTTTCTTTCTGAAGAAAAGTCTAAACACACCAGGGATAAACTGACAACATATTTTCCTCCTGAATTTCTTAATCGAATTGATTATATATGTGTTTTTAATAAATTATCAAAAAAAGTAGCAGAAGATATTGTAAACAATAAAATTATACCGCTTATTAAAGATAAATGGAAAGAAAAGAACATCAGTTTTGAAATCAGTCCTGATGTACTCAGCTTTATTGTTGAAAAAGGATTTAGTGAAAAATGGGGAGCCCGCAATCTTGAAAGAACTGTGGATACACTGATCAGTTCCCCCTTAGCAAAATTCTTACAGGATGTTAATGAAAAGAAAAAAACAAAGGTAAAAATTTTTACTGAAAAAGGTACAATCCAATTTAAGAAATGAAAAAATTAAACATTACAAGTGATCTTATTCAAAATATTGTAAACGACATTACACCCCTGATAGAAAATTTAACCCAATGGCAGCTTAATATCGATACCCTCAACATTCTTATTCTACCAAAAGATCAAGGGTATGAAGAAGTTATTCTGGGACGACTGCAGGGAGCAGGAATTCATATGGATAAAAACCATCCCAGATCAATTATTGAAAAATTACTTGAACGTGTGTTAGAAGCAAATATATTAGGAGCGTATCAGCCCAGCACCCAGCAACTTATTATTATCCGTGAAAATGTAGATGAAAGCAATTTCGACGGCCTGAAACTGATTATTGGTCATGAACTGGTTCATCGTGGCCAGCATTTATATTTTAAACATCTTTTTGATCAGATTGATGAAAAAATAAAAAACATATTTGGTAATATTAATTCAGATATGGTGCCTTTTAAAGAAATCATTCAGGAAATGGAACAGATCAGACCCATAATGTCCCTGATTGAGAGTCATGCATATTACATACAGTCAGTTCTAAAACAAAATTATTTTCCGGATGCAAAAATTGAATCACATTTTAATGTGGCGACAATTTTAATGAGCACATTTGGGAAAGCTAAAACCTCACAGTATACAGAGAAAATTCCTGAGGTCAGTAGAGCTTTTAATAATGGAACTATGGATTCATTATACCTTAATCTTTAATAGGATATTTAAATAACAGATATATAATATATATTACTGCAGGGGAGGGAAGTATGAATAAAAAGCAATCAAATAAAAAAAATTCTCCCAAAATAGTTGTATCAGGAGATGTTACCATTGACTGGCTTGAAGTTTCGATCCCGCCAATAACTACGCATAAAAATGAAAAGAATATTCTGAACTGGCAGATCATTAAAGGAACAAAACAATACGCAAAATTAGGCGGATCATTTCTTCTTGCCGAATTTGTAAAAGCTGCATCTGAACTGGATGTTCTATCGCCGAAACTGATAGATATTGAAAAAATTCCTCCTCATGAAATTATTCATTCCCAGGTTAAGCTGGGTAAATTTCCCTTATCAAAAGAAAACAGCAAAGAAACAGTGTACAGAGTCAGTACATTCAAAGGATATTCAGGTCCTGAAAATAATGAACCATCATTCCTTAAAGTAGATAAAGATGATCCTGGTGCACAAATTCTGATCCTGGATGATGCGGGGAATGGTTTTCGTGATGCTCCTGAAGAATTCTGGCCGCTTGTACTTACCAAAGGAAAACCTGATTTTATCGTATACAAAATGAGTAATCCTTTAACAGAAGGCAAGCTGTGGGAAAAAGTGAGCCGAGAATTTGCAGATAAACTTATATTAATAATCACTGCTGATGACCTCAGGCGATCAGGAGCAAAAATCAGCCGTAAGGTTTCCTGGGAAAGCACTGCCAAAGACTTTATCTGGCAGATGGCATGCAACCCCAAACTGCTGTCATTAAATATATGTAATAATTTAATTATTCGATTCGGAGTAGACGGGGCGATTATGTACAGACGACGTGAAGGAGATGTAGAAGCAGATCTTTTTTACGATCCCCAAATCGGAGAAGACAATTTTTCTGAATATTATCCGGGTAGTATGCTGGGAATCGGAGCTCCCTTTACTGCTGCTGTAGCTACTTCTCTCCTGAAAAAAGGATCTAACCAGCTGCAGGAAGGAGTACGAAATGGTCTTCTTGCTTCCAGAAAACTCTGGAAACTTGGTTTTGGTAAAGATTATAATAATCTGGAATACCAGTATGATGAAGTATTTAATACCAAACCAGAAAAAAATTCAATAATTAATGTACAAATACCAATATCATTTAATGCTGATTCTGCAGATCCGGATTATTGGTGTATTTTAGATGATATCACAGATATCGGCCTTGAAAAAGCAGCTTTCAATTATGTCATATATGGTGAGGATTCTTCTTTAAACCGGGTACCGCTGGGCCAGTTCCGACATTTAAAAACTTACAGCCGTGCAGAAATTGAAAGTCTGTCCAATATAAAAAATCTGATCCAGGAATACCTCTCCTCTCCGGATATAACCCGTCCTCTTTCTATTGCTGTTTTCGGCCCTCCCGGATCCGGTAAATCTTTTGCAGTAACTGAAGTAGCAAAAAGTGTTGCTCCGGAAAAATTAGCAAAAGATCCACTTGAATTCAATCTGTCCCAGTTTAATTCAACCCAAGAACTGTTAAACTCTTTTCACAGAATCAGAGATATTGCACTGAAAGGAAAGATACCGATCGTTTTTTTTGATGAATTTGACTGTGATTTTGAGGGAAAACTGGGATGGCTGAAATATTTTCTGTACCCCATGAACGACGGTCTTTTCAGACAGGGAGAAGCAATTCATCCTATAGGAAAATCAATATTTGTTTTTGCCGGAGGAACCTGCAAAACCTTTGCAGAATTCAGCAGAGAAGAAAATACTACTCAAGAAAATGAATCTGGATCTGTTACCTCTGACAGACAAAGATTCATTGATGCAAAAGGTCCTGATTTTGTAAGCCGCTTAAGAGGGTACATTAATATAAAGGGTCCTGACCCGATGTATAAAAATGATAAACATTATATAATCAGAAGAGCAATCATCATTCGTTTTCTGCTTCAGAAGAATGCAAAGCATATTTTTGACAGCAATAAAAAATGTCATATCGATGCCGGAGTATTACGGGCTTTGTTAAAAGTACCACAATACAAACACGGAGTTCGATCCATACAGGCAATCATGGAAATGAGTATGATTGCCGGGAGAAAAAGTTATGAACAGGCTGCTCTCCCGTCTCTAGAACAACTTACACTGAATGTAGATACAGAAACATTTTCCCGACTTGTAACCAGAGATGTGTTGTTAGGGGGTTCCAGAGAAGAACTTGCCAAGGCAATTCATGAAAAATATTTAAACAACAATAAAGATAATAAAGAAAAAACTGATGCAATGGTTCCCTGGGTTGAACTGCCTGAGGAATATAAAGAGACAAACCGTCGGCAGGCAGATGATATACCCGGTAAACTTAAGGCCATTGGTTGTGATTTTACTCCTGTTCCTTCAGGGGAAAAACCTACGCTTATCAAATTCAAAAAAGAAGAGATAGAAACAATGGCAAAAATGGAACACGAACAATGGGTAAAACAAAAATTCCTGCAGGGGTGGACATACGGAGAAAAAAAAGATAACAATAAGAAAACACATCCTGATCTGGTTGAATGGGACAGGCTCCCTTCTATAGCCAAGAAAAAAGACGAACATGCAGTGCAGGCTATTCCTGAGCTTCTGACCAGTAAGGGATTTGAGATTTACCGGTTGAAATAAATAATAAAAAACCTTGTGGAAATTTTAAGAATTCCGTTTATGAGTTTTCGCGAATACGGAAAATTTCCATACTGTGTACATCCGTCAAGATTGGAAGGAATGAAATAAATAAGGAGAGAAATGAATACAATTATTCCGTGCATAATGAACTAATAGAAAGTTTTAAAAAAATTATCAAGATAGGTAAGATTAAATTGAATCGCAGTGACCAAAGAACAATTTTAGAAGTTTTAAAAAAAGTTATAGAACAGGAGTTACACAACCTCAGAATGCAGCCAGATATTCTATGGCAGCAACTGTTCAACCGCTTGCAATGGTATCAAGAAAAACCAATAGTAAGCTTTTTAACATCAAAATTGGATCATCGAACCAGTCATGGGGAAACTCTTTGGTTTCGAACTCTAACTCCTTTTAGAGAAGCAGAAAGTTACCTTAAAACTTTTGAGCACAAAGATGTTCGAACATGTTCATTAAGTCCTGACGGGGCAAGACTTTGCAGTGTAGCAGATTCAATAAAAATCTGGGATATCCATTCTGGTGCTGAACTCTCAACAATTGAAAAGACAAACGGTAGAATAGAAAGTTGTACCTTTAGTCACAAAGGGGATTTGCTCATAACTGGAAGTCACAATGGAAAAGTGCACATTAGAGATAGCCGAACCCTCACTTCTTTAGTCGATATTCAGCTTGATAATGAGGCCGTATACTGCGCTGCAAATCCCATAGATTCCATGGTTGCTATCGCATGTAATACCTGCTTGAGAATTTTAAAGTTACCATTTGGTTCTGAAAAAATGTCTTATACTATAAAAGGCGGAAAATTTACCTGTTGTACTTTCTCTAAGGATGGCAAATTTATAGCCACTGGTGATGAAGAAGGTATAATAAGGCTGATAAAGGTTAATGATACATTCAAAGAAATTTTAAAGGTTCCCTTTAAGGGAAAAGATACTTACGGAATCAAAACCTGTACAATATCACCAAATCTCGCTTTTATTGCAGTCATCAATAAATATACAAAAGCAGTTATTTTACTGGGAGGACCAGATCCTACAGGAAAACTAATGACCAGTACACTCACTCTGTTTAATACAGTTAATGATTGTTGTATTAGTTCTAACGGACAATTGCTAGTAGTTGTCAGCGATGACCGATTAGTATGGATATATAAACTACATAATTTGAAACAACCTTCATCTGCACTCGAAGGTCATATTGCTCCTGTAACTAGCTGCTCATTTTCTAATAATACTTCAATACTGGCAACAACCAGCCGGGATAATACTATTAAACTCTGGAATCCCGGGATCAGTACAAGCCCAGGTGGTATTGCAGGTCACAGTAAACGTGTTACAGCAGTTACATATGCGCCTGATGGTTCGTTTATCGTTTCTGCCAGCGCTGATATGACTCTCAAGATATGGACACCAGTACCTACAGTTGAGAAAAGTTCGCTTGAAGGTCACCTGACAATGGTTCAAAATTGTATAATTTTACAAAAAGAAAATATAATTGTTTCATTATCTCGAGATGGTATTATCAAACTATGGGATCCAAAATCATCTCAGGAAATAACATCATTATATATTGATAATTACAACGGAAGCTCAGCAATCACTGCTAGCCCCGATGGGTCAAAGTTAGTAGTAAGTTGTGGGAAAGGGATCTGTTTATTGGATTTTGAATCCAAACAGTGTATAAAAAAAGCCGATATAAGCAATTATCAATTACAAGACTGTACATTTACTACTAATGGATTACAATTACTGATTGCTTGTGAAGACAATACACTTCGTCTCTGGGATGTTGAAACCTGGAGAGAAATCAAAAGGCTGCATGGTCATACGGACTTAGTAACCTGCTGCGATATTGTTCCTAAAAGTTCTCTTGGTGTTTCCGGAAGTTGTGATGGGACACTTCGCCTCTGGAATCTGAAATCTGGAAAAGAATTACATCTGTTTCCAGAACATAAAAATGAAGTTTGGGATTGTGCGGTAAGTAATGATGGGAAATTACTCGTATCGGTCAGCTGGGATGGTATCCTGCGTGTATGGGATATAATGAAACGAAACCCTATTGCTAACTTCCCCATAAAAGAGCGTCTTCGCTCAGTAGCGTTTCATCCTTTAAAATCACAAGTTGTGTGTGGTGATTATAATGGCTGGATACATGTTATCGATATCATGGATGTATATTAAGACATATTAATTTCGGGGGGGAACAGGTATCGACGAGTAATTTTATTAAATTGATTGGAGGGTATAATGAAAATTGAAAAAAAAATACTTAATGCAGTCAAAATATGTTCACATTGTCAAAATAAAACTGAATTACTGCGATTTCGTTGTCCATATTGTAGCTCTGAAATATTCTTTATGATATCACCAAATGCAGAACTTGATGATGCTATGCATGCACACCAGAAACTTTCCCAGGACCATGTTGATCGTGGTTCACGACTGTTTATACAGGGTATGTTAGATGAAGCCTTGCAGGAGTTTTCAAAAGCTATAGAAGCAAACCCATGGAACGCTACTGCACACGGTAACATCGGGGTTATATTTCTTCGCCAAGGAAAGCCCAAAAAAGCACATAAATATTTTAAGCGTGCACTTGAAATTGATCCTCGTGTTCCAGGCGGAAAAAAAATGGAAGAAGAAGCCCGCAAACAGCTTAAATGAAAAGTTGTCAACATCACCTTAGTAATTCATATTGTACTTAATAGAATAAAGGATAATCCCTTATGGCCTTAGCCTCTAAAACTTTCCGTTTATTTGTCAGCTCCACCTTCAGTGATC
>CAZETW010000065.1:0-15559 GCA_964515295.1 uncultured bacterium
TTGTTAGTTTATCATTAATTTTTAAATCCAAATTTATTGATTTATTTAATAAGAATCAAGTTAAAAACAAATAAATTAAAAATTAATTTCTGGATATCTGTTTTGTACTCTTTTCCGGTACCTGAGCTTCTGAAATTTTTAATCGCAATTGACATTTTAAACATCGTAAAGATTCTTTTTTAACTTGATCCTCTGTGAAACATTTATCAACCTGATTAAAATTATCTAAACGTTCTTCAACTAACAGTGTTTTTCTTTTTTCTTTTTCTTTCTTGGGAAATCCCGGATCATAACCGATAAAAGGATCATCTTTTTCCGGCTCAACAAAAACCTGTTCAATGTTTCCATCTCCTCCTAATGCTTTATCAATAGAAGAAGCGGCTTTTCTTCCAGCAGCTATGGCCTTAATAACTGACGCAGGACCAGTTACAATATCACCGCCAGCAAATACCATCTTCCGAGATGTCTCCATAGTATTTTCATCTACAGGAATACTTCCCCATTTATCCAGTTCTACTCTGAATTTTTCCGGAACTATATGATCCTGTCCTATTGCAACAATGAGTTTATTAACTTTAATATTATATTCACTACTGTCAATGGGGATTGGACGTCTCCGACCACTGGAATCAGGTTCTCCTAGTTTCATTTTTATACAGGTGATCTGCAGATGATCTTTTTGAGGTGTGATTTTAACAGGATTTACCAAAAAATTAAAAATCACACCTTCATTTATGGCTTCCTCAATTTCTTCCGGATCAGCAGGTGCCTGCTCTCTTGCTCTGCGATACAGAATATGAACATCATCTGCTCCCACTCTCAAAGCAGTTCTGGCTACATCCATGGCAACATTACCGCCACCCACCACTGCAATCTTACCGGTTAATCCCATATCATGTCCATATGCGATTCCTTTTAATACTTTTATACCATCTGTTACTCTAGGATCATTATCACCGGGAATCTTCATGGACTTACCTTTAGGACCACCTAATCCCAAAAAAACAGCATCATACCCCTGATCAAACAAGGGATCCAAATCTTCTATTGTGGAATCAGTTTTAATCGTAACTCCAATATTTTCGATTTCTTTAATCTCACTATTAAGCACATCCAAAGGAAGCCTGTATCTTGGTATTCCGGAAAACATCATACCACCAGCATTTTTCAAAGCTTCAAATACAGTAACACTATGACCCTTTAACCTAAGGAACCATGCTGCGGTTAATCCTGCAGGACCTCCTCCGACAACAGCAATCCTTCTGCCTGTATCTTTATGAATTTTTGATTTCTTTTTCCAGCGGCCAGTATCTCTTTCCGCTACAAATCGTTTAATATCTCTGATAGCAATTGATCCTCCCAGTTCATCTCTCCGGCATACTTCTTCACAGGGATGATCACAAACCAATCCTAAAATCAGCGGAAAAGGAACAGTTTCTCTGATTACCTCTAAAGAATCCTGATATTTTCCCTGAGCAGCAAGCTGAACATAACGAGGAATATCTATACCGGCAGGGCAGGTATTTTTACAGGGAAGAAGTACTTCTCCTTTTTCATCAGAAGTGAATTTATTTTTCTCCTGTAATGCTCCTGAGGGACAGACTTCAACACATGCTCCACAAAATTTACAGTCAGCATTTACAAATGTATCATCAAAACTGGTACTTACCTGACTCTGATAACCTCGGTCTTTAAAACCCAGCACACCAACACCTCTTACTTCCTGGCACATGACAACACATCGTCCACACAGAATACATTTATTCATGTCTCGTTCAAAAAGCGGTTCATCTGAAATAACCGGAAGATCTTTGGATTCTGGCGTAAATCCTGCTAAAACTTCATTAACTCCAATGTATTCAACTACTTTTTTCAACTGTGAATTCTGAGGAATCTCTTCAGATAGTTCACTGAGAGTCAACCAGATTATCTTCTTTCTCATATCGTTTAATTCTTTTGTGTCGGATTGTACTTCCATCCCCTCCTCAGCTTCCAGACTGCATGATGTCGGATATCCTCTCATGTCTTTTACTTTTACCACACATAATCTGCAGGTGCTCAGTGGAGGTAAATCAGGATGATAGCATAGATTTGGAATATAAATATTGTTAGCTATTGCAGCTTCCAACACTGTCATCCCTTTTTCTGCATTTAGTTTTTTCCCATCTATAGTTAATTGAATCTTCATGGTATCCTCTTTAAATAATTTTTACTGCATCAAATCTGCATACTTCTTTACAGCTTCCGCATTTGATACATAATGATTTATCGATTGAGTGAGGGTTTTTTACTTCTCCCCGGATGGCATCGACAGGGCAGGCTTTTACGCAAACTCTGCATCCAGTGCATTTATCAGGATCAATACTGTAGGTTATCAGTTCTCTGCAGACTCCGGCTGGACATTTTTTTTCAGTAACATGTGCTTCATACTCATCTCTGAAATATTTTAGAGTAGTTAAAACCGGATTAGGTGCTGTTTGTCCCAGTCCACAGAGTGATGCCTTTTTGATAACTTCAGCCAGCTGCTCCAGTCGTTCCACATCTTCCGGTTCACCCCTCCCCTGAGTAATTTTTTCCAGTATTTCTTTCATTCTCACCAGCCCCACACGACAGGGAACACACTTTCCGCATGATTCATCTACCAAAAAATTTATAAAAAACAGAGCAACATCCACCATACAAGTTTCTTCATCCATAACAATTAAACCACCGGATCCCATAATTGCTCCGGCTTTCGTGAGCTCTTCATAATCCACAGGAAGATCAAGTAAACTGGCAGGTACGCAACCACCAGATGGACCGCCTGATTGTACAGCCTTGAATTTTTTACCTCCTGGGATCCCCCCTCCAATTTTGTATATAATATCACGTAATTTAATACCCATCGGAACTTCAACTAGTCCGGAATTATTGATTTTTCCGACTAAAGAGAATACTTTGGTTCCTTTGCTCTTCTCCGTACCCATACTGGAATACCATTCAGCTCCACGATTGATTATTATGGGAATATTAGCCCAGGTTTCAACATTATTAATATTAGTTGGTTTTCCCCATAATCCTGCCTGAGCCGGAAACGGAGGCCGAGGCCGGGGTCTTCCGACTTTTCCCTCAATAGATGACATTAATGCTGTTTCTTCACCGCATACAAAAGCTCCTCCACCACGTACAACTTTTATATCAAAACTAAAATCAGTATCAAAAATATTTTTTCCCAACAGCCCGTATTCTTTTGCCTGTTTTATAGCATTTCTGATTCTTTTTACTGCAAGCGGATATTCATCCCGTACATAAATATATCCCTGTGAAGCTCCGATAACCTTAGCTCCGATGGTCATTCCCTCTATTACTGCATGAGGATCAGCCTCAAGAATAGATCTATCCATATAAGCTCCAGGATCACCTTCATCCGCATTACAAATAATATATTTCGTTTCTCCCTCAGCATCCCGGCACAGTTGCCATTTTACAGCAGCAGGAAAACCTGCTCCCCCTCTGCCTCTGAGTCCGGCATCTTCTATTTCCTTTCTTATTTCTTCAGAATCCAGGGAAGTAAGCGCTTTGGCCAGTGCTTTATATCCGTCAAAAGCAATATACTCATCAATCTCTTCCGGATCCATTCTTCCTCTGTTCTGTAAAACAACGAGCATCTGATACTTGAAGAAATCGATATCATCCATAGTTGGTATAGGTTGCTTTTCTTTGTCGGGTACATACATATTCTTTTTATAAGGTCTCCCTTTAAGAAAATGCTCCTCTACCAGTTTTGGAATATCTTTTTCTTCTAATTGCTGATAAAAAATATTATCAGGCTGAACAATAGCAATAGGTCCTTTCTCGCAAAATCCCTGACAACCGGTTGTAATCACCTCTACTTCACCCTGTAAATCCTGTTTCTCTATTTCTTTTTTCAAAGCTTCCTTAATATCAAAGGAGTGATTTGAGACACAAGCAGTTCCCGCACAAACCATAATATTTGTTCTATATTTTTTCAAAGCAGCCTCTCTGTTTATTCGTACTTTTTTAATACTTTATCCAGTTTTTTCTGATTTAATTTTCCATGAAAATTCCCATCAATGACAACAACAGGAGCCAATCCACAGCAGCCGACACACCGCACCGCCTCAAGGGTAAATCTGCTGTCACTGGTAGTCTCTCCCGGTTTTATTTGCAGATCTCGTTCTAATTTTTCCTGTAATTTATCAGCACCCCGTACATGGCAGGCAGTGCCGGTGCAGAGTTTAATAACATGTCTCCCTTGAGGAGTTAATCTGAAAGCTTTATAAAATGTTGCAAGTGAATATACACGAGAAATTGAGACTCCAACCTCCTCAGCAACCATTTCTAAAGCTTTTCGGGGAAGATACCCTTCAGATTTTTGGATATCCTGAAGCATAGCAATTAACCCTGATTCTTTTTTATCATATTTATTGATAATTTTCTTTATCTTATCCCATTTTTTTTCTTCCAAAAATTATCTCCTTTAGATTTACTACTGTTCAGAATTTTTTATACATTTCCCTTAAATCATTTTTAACAAAATTAATTACTTTCGGATTACTTCGTATAACATCACCCAAGTGTTTATTTATTCTCGATGTCTCCCATTGTATTGATTTATCATCTCTTCTATGCGAGAAAAAAAAATCAACCTGAGGATATCCAGTAACTAAAATAATTATAGTCTTGACAATATCTCCGATAGGCTGTCTGTCGATATGGGATCTTATAAAGTCCGCCCTTAATTCAGTCCCCTTTCCAGGGTTCGATTCAATAACCATGTCTCCGCCGCATCCGACTGCTGCTTCTTTTAATAAAGACAATCCCAATCCCACCTTTTTATTCTTTTTGGTAGTTGTAAACGGATCTGAAGAATCCTTCAATAATTGTTCATCCATCCCTTTTCCGTTATCTTTAATATGTATCGATAAATAATCTTTCTCTGTATCTTCTTCAATTTGTATAAAAATTTCATCTGCATCTGCTCTCACAGAATTTTCAACAATGTCAATTATATGTAATGATAGTTCTAACAACTATATTTTATCCTCGTTTTACATATTACAACATATCGTAAGTTCTCTATTGATCCATTTTTTAATTATAACAGACATATCTGCCTTCAATACCAGTAAATGCTTTTTTAAATTCATTTATACGTATTTGTTCCAGAAATAATGATACTGTAGCTCTGCCGATCTCAGATAACTGGTGAGCATCAGATGATCTTAAAACAGTAAATCTGTCAATTCCGGAAACAGTTAGCATTGTATTCATATCAGCTGTGGATGAAATTTCAACTGCGTCTGCACTCATATCATCAGGGATAAAACCCAACTGAGCTAACATACTAAAACTGTTTCTGTCAATATGAGCAGGTATGGCGATCCCCTGTAATGAGTGTATTTTTTCAATTGCCTGATTCAGTGAAATTTTCGTACCACCAATTAGTAATTTGTGTACTATTTTTTCTACTTCATTTTTATCATTTGCCACCACCTGCATTCCAAAAAGATCATCATCATTTTCACCAGGCAATAAATGAGCATATACAAACTCTTGTAATCCCATAACATTCTCATTATTATCAAAGATCGCCAGTAAGTGAACTTCTTCTGATGTTGTTATTTCCATTCCCGGAAGTACCTCTAAATTAAAATTTTCTGCTACTTTTTGTACCCAGTGTACGTTTTCTGCAGTATTATGATCACAAACAGCAATAACATCTATCTCTTTTTCAATACATTTTTTAACGATATTATAAGGAGTCATTTCTAATTCACCACAGGGAGAAAGACAGGTATGAATATGTAGATCTGCACAAAACTTTTTAACACTCATCAGTCACCGTGAATACCAAATTCATATAATCTACCGCATAATTCAAAAGCTGACAATTCACTTTTCAGGATAGTAACATACTCATCCTTGGCTTTATTTATGGTATCCTCAGTAGGTTCTTTACCTCCAATTATTACTATACCTGCCAATTCCTTCAACGTTGCAATTGCCACAATGTTTTGATGAATCTGTAATGTAATCCAGAGATTCCCTTTTTTACTATTAGCCATTACATCGCTTAATAAATCACTAACATAACCACCAGAAACCTCCTGGTGTAAGCCCTTTCCCTTAGCAACAATTTCCAAGTTTAAGGATTCAATAATTTCAGTTAGTTTCATACTCATCTCCACATATTTCATTATTTATTATTTTTAAAGAACACACAATCACTTTTTTTTGCTTTATTCTGGACAATATCTCTGGCTAAAGTTCTGCACTCCGGTGCACCGCAGGCACCGCATTCTTTTCCTCCTAATTCCTCAACAATTTTTTCTAATTCTCTATATTTTTTGATTGCTTTTTTAGGATCTTCATCAAGAGGTGGAAAGGGTTGTGGCTTGACTTTCTCATTAAGAAAGAAAAACTCCTCTTCATATTTATGATTAATCATCTTACTGGTTACACGACTCTTTTTCCCGTACATTTCAACTAAGTTTTCTGCCTTCTTTTTTGCAAAATGTCTGTTTTCCACAGTGAGTGGTCCCCCCACACATCCATTAGGACAAACAAGACATTCTAAGTATTCAACTTCATTTAATTTTCCTGCTTCTACATCATCAAGAATGTTCATAACATCTCTTACTCCGGATACAGCTAAACAATTATCCAGATTAACTCCGTTCACCTCACCACCGGATACAGCCCAACCAAGACCAACCCCGCTTGACAGCTGTAGAATATCCTCCTCATCCAAATTTTTTAAAGCTCGAAACAACTTACTGTATATTTCTTTTATGGACATAGCTCCGTCTAATTCAGAATCAGTAAGTCCAATTGGATTGGTGATCGAAACCATTTTGGCTGCACAGGGTGAAATATGAATTAAACCAATCTCATCTTTTTTAACATTATATTCTTTTGATATTTTATCCCGTAACGATTTAGCAGCAATTTCTCTGGGAACATCTATGGGAATAATATTATCAACAAGATTTGGATAAAGATGAAGAATTAGCCGTACAGTTGCCGGGCAAACAGTTGAAATCATAGGACGCGGAGTAGAATTTTCCCGTAAATATTTCTCTATAGCTGCATTTATCATTTCACACGTCCAGGCTGAATCATATACATAATCAAACCCGATCTTTTTCAAAGCCAGGAGTATTTGATTAGGCATTACTTCTCTGCCAAACTGAGTGTATAAAACAGGAGAAGGTATGGCAACTTTGAATTTGAACCGCTTTATATCGCCATAAGAGGTAGTTAAAGGAGTAACTGCGTCATAAGGACACACACGATAACATTCACCACAGTCAACACATAACTCGTCATCTATCTCAGCTTTACCGCTGTATATCCGGATTGCTTTAGTGGGGCAGGCTTTCATACATAATACACAGCCCACACATTTTTCTTTGTTAATTTGTATTGAATGACTACTATTTTTCATAATTGTCATTATTTATTTTTAATGATAATTTCTAATTTAGTTCCTTCGCCTACCTTTGATTTGATATTGAACTCATCGGAATTTTTTTTTATATTCGGTAATCCCATTCCAGCACCAAAACCCATTTCCCGTAACTCATCAGTAGCTGTAGAGTACCCTTCTGTCATTGCCAGATCAATATCCGGTATTCCGGGTCCTTTATCGTTAAAAACCAGATACACTCCGTCTGGTTTCAAAGTAACAGACATTTTACCCTTTTTCCCATACATTACCGTATTGAGTTCAGCTTCATAGGATGCTATGGCAACTCTCCTTATTGCTGCCGTATTAAATCCAATATTTTTCAAAATATTCTTTAGATCCAAGGAAGCCTCTCCTGCATGTACAAAATCTCTGCTTTTTATTGTGTATTCTTTATAAAATAATATATCTTCATTCATATAATCAGTTATTCCTTTAATCCGTTTGAGTAAAGAATACCACATACTTTAAACATGGAGTGTTCAGTACAAAGCAGGCAAATATTACGGCTGTCAGCTAATTTAATGGTCTCCTGATTTGGTTTTTTGCCTCTGACATACATTATTGCTGCTGAATCAACAATTTCTGCTGTTCGTACACTCTGAGCATTAACAAGTCCTGTTATTAGCAGAGATCCTGGATTAAATGAAGTAAGCACATCGCTCATTAAATCAGCTGCTTTTATCATAGTGATTTCTTTATTGCAATCAAAACATTTGGTTAACTGTTGTCCGTGAAGGAGTTTTAAAATTTTTTCTAATTTCAATAGTGTCTCTGAAAATTTAATTAATTTTCTCAGTTAAAATTTTATTTTTAACCTTTTCAACAATATTTGGTAAAGATGATGCAATTTCTGGTGTACATTCTTCACTAAAGGTAGATATATCTTTAACCACGATCCCATAAATCCTGATGTTACTGGTTATATTTATTTTACTCTTTCTTGCCAGTTTAACTGCCTCATGCAAGGATACTTGATGTCTGGTCCATGCAGACCCACCTTTTATATCATCCAAACTTAGCTCCACCAGAGTACCTATGGGTTCTTTTTCAGAAATAATGGAATCAATTATGATCACATGTTTATAATCTGCAATCCTATCAATCAACTCCAGACCGCCCATACTTGCTTCTTCTATGACAATATCAGGAATATTTATTGTTTTTGCCAGTTCCCGGGCAACATATATTCCTACACCATCATCACAAAGAATTGTATTACCCAGACCGATAATTATTGTTTTGTTTTTTCGGCTTTTAGAAGATAAATGGTTATTCATTAGTTTATCTTGTATTTTTCTATCCCAACTTTATATAAATCCCCCCCAAAAGCATCATTAACAACCACCGCAGGAAAATCAACAACTTTTAGACGACGAATAGCTTCCGGACCTAAATCCTCATAAGCAACAAATTCGGCCTTTTTTACTGATTTGGCCATAAGAGCTGCTGCTCCGCCAATAGCACCGAAATACACTGCTTTGAATTTTTTCTGTGCTTCAATCACTTCTTGACTTCGGTTTCCTTTTCCTATCATCCCCTTAAGTCCATATTCAATGAGTCTGGGGGCAAAGGGGTCCATCCTGTAACTGGTGGTAGGGCCTATTGAGCCTATTGGATTACCGGGTTTAGCCGGGGCAGGACCTGCATAATAAATAATCTGGTTTTTTAAATCAACCGGTAATTCCCCATTTTTGTCTAACGCTTCTATTAAACGCTTATGTGCTGAATCCCTGCCTGTATAGATAACGCCGGTTATGAAAACAGAATCTCCGATTCTAAGATCTTCGATGGTCTCATTTGTTAAGGGTGTTGTAATTTTTTTTATATCTGACATATTGTACTCCTCGATTAAATATTATTAATCTATAGTATCACCTCTTTGTGACGGGCTACATGACACTGCATATTCACTGCAACCGGAAAACTGGCAATATGACATGGATGCACTTCAATATGTACAGCCAGAGCAGTAGTTCTGCCACCAAAACCTTGTGGTCCAATCCCCAGTTTATTTATTTTCGCTAAAAGCTCTTCCTCAAGTTCTGCATATACCTTATCAGGATTTTTAGATCCAACCGGACGCAGTAAAGATCTTTTGGCGATCTCTGCACATTTATCAAAAGTCCCACCAATGCCAACACCAACTACCACAGGTGGACAGGGATTAGCTCCTGATTTTCTTACTCTTTCAATAACAAATTCCTTAACACCTTCGATGCCAGCAGCAGGAGCCATCATCTGCACTTCACTCATATTCTCGCTTCCCCCGCCTTTTGGGGCAAATGCTATTTTGATTTTATCTCCTGAGACAATATCGGTATGAATAATAGCCGGAGTGTTATCACCAGTATTATTTCTTTTTAGTGGATCTTCAACCACTGATTTACGGAGATATCCTTCCTTATATCCTTGTCTGACTCCTTCATTGACAGCATCAACAAAATCACCTCCTGTTATGTGAACCTCCTGGCCTAATTCAATGAAAAACACTGCATATCCAGTATCCTGACATAATGGTACTTTATCATTCTTGCCGATTTCAATGTTTTCAAGTATTTTCCCTATTACTTCCTTACCAGTAGGAGATTCTTCCTTATTTTCGAACTCTTTTAATGATTTTACTACATCATCATCAAGATAATAATTAGCATCAATACAGAGTTTCTTTACTGCCTCAGTTATAGTTGAAACTTCAATTTCTCTCATTGGATTCTCCCTTTTTATAAAAATTCATTTATGTAAATTATATTGCTTTATAGGGCATATACCCGGGATTATACATCTTTTTTTGTACAAATTCCAGTATATCATTTGGTTCCTTTGCCCAGGCTAATCTTTTGGAATATGCAAGGTTACAGACAGAAGTTGCTATATTTGCAGAAATTTTACGAATATTCTTTAAATCAGGATAAACTTTTCCTTTATCCAATGTTTTTTTCTCCACCATTTCAGCTAAGGTTTTTGCAGCGGTATAAAACATAGAATCAGTTATTTTGGCAGCCTCACATGCAATAGCTCCTAAGCCAACACCAGGAAAAATATACATATTATTTCCCTGACCGGTTTCATAGGTTTTCCCTTTATATTTTATCGGATCAAAGGGGCTTCCGCTTGCGTAAATCACCTTGCCATCAGTCCATTTATATGCTTGTTCAGGTGTACATTCACTTTTAGAAGTCGGGTTTGATAAAGCAAAAATAATGGGCCAGTCAACATGTTTATTCATTTCAGTCACAACTTGTTCATTAAAAGCTCCAGTTTGAGTGCTGACACCTATTAATATCGTAGGCTTTACTGTTTTAACAACATTAAATAAATCCATAGTTGACATATCTTTTCTGGCAAAAGGTAGTTTATGATCAGCCAATGTTCCTTTTCTGTTAACCGTAACCAATCCCTTGCTGTCTAATACCCAAAAATTTTTCCTGGCTTCATATTTAGTTAAACCTTGCTCCATCATACCGGTAACAATAAGATCAGCTATACCTATAGAAGCAGAACCTGCACCATAAAAAACAATTCTCTGATCTTTGAGTTTTTGACCCGTAATTCTCAATGCTGCCAGTAAACCAGCCAAAGCCACTCCGCCTGTTCCCTGTATATCATCATTAAAACATAAAAGCTTTTTTCTATAACGATTCAGAAGTCTAAAAGCATTATCATTGGTAAAATCTTCAAATTGTACTAATGCTTTCGGCCATCTGTTGTGTATAACTGTTATACATTCATCCATTACTTCAAGGAATTCGTTACCTGTTAAACGAGGATGTTTTTCACCTAAGTATAAAGGATCCTGTAATAATTTTTCATTATTAGTACCGACATCTATAACAATGGGTAGAGTTTTAGACGGATATAGTCCAGCACAGGCAACATAGAGAGAGAGTTTACCAATTGGTATCCCCATACCGCTTGCACCAAGATCACCAAGGCCCAATATCCGGCTTCCGTCTGTTATTACAATGATATCGATTTTATCTTCTGGCCAGTTATTTATTCTTTTTTTAAAATCACCTTTTGCCTTTGAGGATATATACATCCCCCTCGGTCTTCGGTAAATATTTCCATATTTCTGACAAGCTTCTCCCACAGTAGGAGTATAGATTATGGGTGTCATTTCTTCTAGATTTTCCAGAATTAATCGATAATAAAGGTTTTCATTACGATCATGAAGGGATTCTAAAAATATATATTTACCCAGATCAGTATTTTTCCGGTTATAATTTTCTTTTGCTCTCTTTAACTGTTGCTGTATTGTTGATTGATGAGGAGGCACCAATCCAAATAAGTTTAACTCCTCTCGTTCTTCATCTGAAAATGCTGTCCCTTTGTTGAGAAAAGGATCTCTGAGAATATCCAGTCCTCTTTTTGTTACTGGAAAATATCCCAGTTTTTGTTCATCAACTTCGTAACGCTTTAATTCCTGTTTCATCCGTATTCCTTATCATTGTTTAAAAATCACAACCAACCAGCAATCTTTTTCACAAGTTTTTCAATCCCTTTACCTATATCAGAAATACCAGGGCCGATCATATACGCTGGAGTAGAAACTATACGATTCTCCTTATCAACAGCTATCTGATCAGCTTTACATTTTTTATGTTTTGCATTAAGAAATTCAATATCTGAAGCTGTTTTATCATCAGAACCAATAGTTAAAACCGGATGTATATTTGTTTCTTTTAAGGCTACTGCAACCACAACCGGAGCTATGCACATTGCTCCCAGAGGTTTTTTAGATTGAATTATTTGCTTGATAAGATTTTTCACATCACTATCAATAGTACATTCCCGTCCCTTAACTGCATAATCAATTAAATTTTTTGCAGCCCCAAAACCACCTGGTATTATTAAAGCATCGATCTCATTAACAGATACGGAAGATAATTTCTTAACGTCACCTCTGGCTATTCTGGCTGATTCAGTGCGAATATTTCTGGTTTCTTGCATCTCATCATTGGTATTATGATTGATTACATGAAGTTGCTCTTTATCTGGAGCAATAGGAATAACATCTATTTTTTCTTTGTCTAAAAAATATAAAGTTAAAGTTGCTTCATGGATTTCAGAACCGTCAAAAACACCACATCCGCTTAATAAAACTCCAATTTTTTTACTCATACTATCCCTCCCCTTTTTTGTTATATACAATTTATAATTATACAAAAAATAAGGAATTTATGCAAGTTAAAAAATATCACAATAAAAACAAAATGTGCACAAATACAAAAAGCCTAATAAAAAATATTAGGCTTTACGATTGCATATATTATCATAATAATTTAAATGAATATTTTCTTTTTAGCTGAATTTTCTCCTAATTTTGTTATTTTTTCGGTGAATTCTGTGGTCACTTTAACAAATCTGGCACCTTCGGCAGCAGAAACCCACGCCAGTCTAAGTCGTTCTGATTCTAATCCAAGCGATTTAAAAATTTCAGTTAAAATGATAAATCTTCTACGGGTGTGGTAATTTCCTGACTGATAATGACAATCACCAGGATGACATCCACCTATTAACACACCATCTGCCCCATTTAAAAAAGATTTAATTATAAAAACCGGATTTACTCTACTGGAACACATAACTCTTATAGGCAGGATAGATGGAGGATAATGCATTCGGCTTGTTCCCGCTAAATCAGCCCCCGAATATGTACACCACTTACATAAAAAACTTACAATTTTGGGCAAAAATTTTGTTTCCATTATTATTTATCTCCCGTATTTAGGTTAGTTTCAAAAATTTTATTTAATCTTCTCCTACATTGGTGAATTCTTCTTCCTTAAAAATAGTAACAGGTATTTGTTCCTCAACATCTTTTCCAGGTATATAATCAAATATTTTGGCTACCTTTTCACCAATTTTTTTGAATATCACTGAAACAGGTATATTTACAGGGCATACTTCTGTACATTGTCCACAGCCTATACATGAAAAACTCATATGGCTCAATCTTCCGATTTGATATAAAACAGTATCGGTAGGAAGTCTTAATCCACCTTTCCGGTCAAGTTCAGATTCTAATATGTTACTACTGTCATCATAAGTTAAAGACTCGAAATCACAAAGTACGCAATAACAAATTGGACATACACGACTACAAGCATGACAGCCAATACATTTACCAAATTCGTCAATCAATCCATCTAATCCAGTATCCTGAATTTTAATTTGATCGAACAGTTTTACTTTAAATTCTTTTCGTTTATTTATGATATGTTCATACTGTGAACGATCAAACTCTTCATCTGATATATCACCCTCAAATCCTTCCGCCATTCTTTTTGCCTGCTCAGAATGCAAATACAATCGAGAAATACTGTTTAAATCTTTTTCTCCTGCTACCGAAACAGTTATATCTGCATTAATAGGAATAAAATATTCACATGCTTTACATGTTTCCCTGATATCCTTATAGTCAGTACCCTTTGCAACAACTTTCCAGTAATCAGGAAGCATCTCATCTATGTTATTATCCACTGAATGTTTAAATCCAAAACATCCTCCACATGTATAAGAAATCAAAAGAAAATTTTCCAAATTACCCTGTGATCTCTTTACTAATTCAATAAAAGAACGTAATTCACAAGGTCTGATGACTGCAACAACCGGTTTCTCCAAATTTGAAAAATTAGAAAGGATTCTTCCTGCATTAACAGGGATAAATGGATGTAAAGGTAATGCATCTGTTAATAATTCCGGATTCGTTATTAAGGAATAATCATATTCATCTTTTTTCTTTGTTTTTATTAAAGTCAATACACCGCTTACTTTATCCTTTTCAAGTAAAAATCTTAAAAATTCTATTAATCCTGTTTCTGCTCTTTTTTTCATAACTAAAGCCTGATCCATTTATTATTCTCCTATCCTTCTGCATCTTTTACCAGTTCTTTAATTCCTCCTACTTCCTGTAATTGAAAAGTTTTCAAAGGAATTGGTTCTGCTTTATCTTCCCCGCTCTTGTACCCAAACTGCTTTTGTGTATTATCTGCCACATAACTGAATATATCAGCAACTAAAATTGATACCGGACAGGCATCTGTACATAAACCACAGGAAACACAGGAAAGACTCATATGTGACATTCGACCCACTTGAAATACTATTCTATCAAGTGGAAATGTAATGGCCCCTCTTTTTTTTGCATTTTTTAACATCATATCAGTTTCAGATTTTGCTGACTCAGAATCAAAATAACACTGACGACAATAGCAAATAGGACATACACTACGGCAATTATGACAACCGATACAATGAGTGAAAGTATCTCTCAAACTATCAAATCCTTCAACCATATTTTTTATTTTCTTGAATCGCTCTTGCTTATTAGTTATTCTTTTTTTGCGTATATCATCAATATTCTGCATCCAGTCTGAAAGATCCTGAGATAATTCCATATTTAATTTCTCTAAGATGTGTTCTCCTCTTTTACTATTTGGAATCAGAAATACATTATTTTTATCACCTATAAAATATCCAAGATGTAAATCACAAACAGGGAGTAATGAAAAATTATCACAAATTTTACATACAGATTTTATGTAATTATCCTGAAAATCAGTTTTTTTCAATATATCTTTGAATCTTTTTTCCTCTTTTTCTGGATCTTCAAGATAATCTTTAATTGGTAAAGCGCCTGGACAATCATAACTAAATAAGGTAATATTTTCTAAATTTATCTGATTCAACTTTGAAAGCTCAATCACAGCACGTATTTCACATGGTTTCATCATAGCCAATATTTTAAGTTTTGATTCACCCTTTCGTGAAAAATTACTCAAAGCTTTTGCACCCTGAACAGGCATTATTGGAGCAATCGGATTAGCATCATCGAGTAATTTTTTATCCTTTATTAAAACCCACGCATAAGAATCTTTTGCCGGAACTCGCATAGGAATTAAAATTGCATCAAAACAATCATTTTCAAACATTTTTTTCAGGATAGACACTATAGCTTCTTTTAAATTTTTATCTAAAGAAATCTTTGCCCCTTTGGTCTGAGATTTTTTCATTAATAACTCCTTTTAAATGATTGCTTCTTTTACTTCTTGATAAATCTGATCAGCAGTAAAATGTTTAGCA